>JACPTJ010000429.1 GCA_016192835.1 Betaproteobacteria bacterium | reverse complement strand
GCGGCGTAATCGTCGCCGGGCTCGATGCCCGCGATGTTGAAGCGGCGGTATTCCGCCTTCTGCATTGCCGCCTGGTCGTAGACCACGCAGGAGGCGACCGTCGCCTCGCCCATGGTATGGCTCACGTCGAAACATTCGATGCGCTGTATCGGTTCCGTCGCGCCGAGCGCCTGTTGCAGCGCCTGCAGCCGCACTTCCTGCGTTGCGTGCAGGCCGAGTTGCTGCTGCGCGCCGAGTGCGGCGTTCTTCGCAGCCATCTCGAGCCAGACGCGGCGCTCGCCCGCAGGATTGGCCACGATCCGGACTTTATGGCCGGCGTGATCGCTCAGCAACCGCTCGAACGCATCGCCGGCGATGGCGGCGTTGACGACGATGACCGGCGGCGCGTTGCCGTTCAGGTAATGCTGGCTGATGAACGCCTCGACGATCTGCGATGGCTCGTGTCCGGCCGCGTTGCGCGGATAGAAATTCCTGTCGCCCAGGTGATGGCCGCCGCGAATCATGACCAGGTTGACGCACGCGATTTCACCCTCGAGCGCGCAGGCGATGATGTCGGCGTCGCGCGCGGCGGTGCTGCTGACAAACTGTTTTTCCCGCACTTTGCGAAGCGCGCCTATCTGATCGCGGTAAGCTGCCGCCTGTTCGTAATCCAGATTCCCGGCGGCGGCATTCATGCGCGCAATCAGGCGTTCGATCGCCTCGTCGTCCTTGCCCTTCAGAAACAGCTCGGCGTTGCGCACGTCTTCAGCGTAGTCGGCGGCACTTATGCGGTCGACGCACGGTGCCGTGCAGCGCCGGATCTGATGCAGCAGGCATGGCCTTGAGCGGTTCTCGAACACGCTGTCAGCGCAGGTGCGCAGCCGGAAGACTTTCTGCAGCAACTGCATGCTGAGTCGTACTGCGCCGGCGTTGGGAAATGGTCCGAAATAATGATGCCGCGGGTCCAGGCCGCCGCGATGAAACGCCAGCCGCGGAAACCCGTGTCCGGTCAGCATCAAATACGGATATGACTTATCGTCACGAAACAATATGTTATAGCGGGGACTTAAAGACTTTATCAGGTTGTTTTCAAGCAGCAGCGCTTCCGCTTCGGAGCGCGTGACGGTGGTTTCTATCGCCTGCACTTGACCGAGCATGAGCTGGATGCGCGGTGACAGTGCGGATTGTTTCTGGAAATAAGAGGAGACGCGTTTCTTGAGGTCGCCTGCCTTGCCGACATAGATCGCCTCCCCGGCCGCATTGATCATGCGGTAGACGCCGGGCAGATGCGACAAGCCTGCAATGACCTTGAGCGGATCGAACACGTTATGCGCGTCCGGAGCCACCGGACTCGCGTGCGGCGTCAATGAGCTTGCTGACAATTGCCGGGCTCTAGCGTGATTGCAAATAGTTCGAGATGTCAGCGAAGACCGCTTCAAACATCGCCGGGGTCAGGCGCCGAGTTTGCGTATTATAACGGCTGCAGTGATAGCTATCGTATAGAGCCGCGCCGTTCGGCAGTTCGTGGCGCGCGCCATGACGAAATGGAAATTGCGTGTTCCGGACACCGAGCGTCAGCAGTACTGCCTGGTGCGCGATGGTGCCAAGCGCCAGCACCACGTTTCCCTCTCCCAACGTTGCCAGCTCGGTTTTCAGATAGCGGTTGCAGCACCTGATTTCCCGCAGTTCAGGCTTGTTCTGCGGCGGCACGCATTTCACCGCGTTGGTGATGCGGCAGCCGGTCAGCTTCAAGCTGTCATCGGCGGCGACCGATGCAGCGACATTAGCAAAGCCGAAGCGGTGCAGCGTCTGATACAGCAGGATGCCCGCATGATCGCCGGTGAACGGGCGGCCGGTGCGGTTGGCGCCGTGCATTCCGGGCGCCAGTCCCACGATGAGCAACCGTGCCCGCGCGTCGCCGAATGGCGCGACCGGCCGCGCGTGATAGTCGGGATGGTCGCGCCGGACCTGGTCAAGAAACCCGGCCAGTCGCGGACACGCGCGACAATCAGGAGAAAACTTCATTCCCTCTCTCCTAACCTCTCTCCCTTGAAGGGAGAGAGGAACTATTTGCTCCCCTCTCCGCTCGGCGGAGAGGGGTCGGGGGAGAGGTGGGCTGCTCGCCCGTCACGGGCGGTAAAGCGGCAGTTCGCCGGTCTTGACGCCGATGGTGCGTACCGCGGCAACCGCCTCGAGATAACGCGGGTCGCGGTGCAACTGCGCTGGGGACTCCGGTCCGCCGCGGCCATGGATGCGTGCCAGCCGCGCGAGTGCGGTCGCGGGCATCTGATAATCGAGTTCCGCCAGCAACCGGTCGGCTGAGGGGAAGTCGTTGCACAGCAGCACCATGTCGCAGCCGGCTGCGAGCGCTGCCATCGCACGCTCGACGACATTGCCCGCGCTGCCTGCGCCCGCCATCGACAGATCGTCGCTGAATATCATGCCGTCGAAACCGAGTTCGCGCCGCAGGATCTGTTTCAACCAGATCGCTGAAAAGCCGGCCGGTTTGGCGTCGACCTGGGGATAAACCACGTGCGCCGGCATGATGCCCCCGAGCCCGTTGTCGATCAGGCGCCGGAACGGCTGGAGATCCGAAGCCTCGATCGCGGCGTAGGGCCGGTCATCGACCGGGATTTCGTGATGCGAGTCGGCTTTGACGTGGCCGTGCCCCGGATAGTGCTTGCCGACCGACGCCATGCCGCCCTGCTGCAGTCCGTGGACCAGACTCAGCGCAAGTTCGCTGATGGCGCGCGGATTGCTGTGAAAAGCGCGATCGCCGATCACGCTGCTCGCGCCGTGGTCGACGTCGAGTACCGGTGTCAGGCTCAGATCGACGCCGTAGGCGCGCAGCTCGGCGGCCAGCACATAACCCACCTCCTGCGCCAGGCTGCGCGCGCGCTTCGGATCGGTGTCCCATAGCAACCCGAGCTCGCGCATCGCGGGCAGTGCCGTGAAACCATCGCGGAAACGCTGCACCCTGCCGCCTTCATGATCGACCGCAATCAGCAGCGGCGGCTGGCGCTGCGAATGGATGTCCCGTGTGAGTCTGGCCAGTTGCTCGGGCGAAGCAAAGTTGCGCGCGAACAGGATCACGCCGCCGACCAGCGGGTGCGCGAGGCGCCGCCGGTCCTCGTCGCTCAACTCGGTCGCTGCGACATCCAGCATCACCGGGCCCAGTGAAATATGGCGTGCCGGGTTCATGGTTTTTCCAGCACGACGCAGGCGCAGGCCAGACTCTTTTCATCGCTGATGGTAACAAAGTGCCCCGTAATGCCTTCGTCGGCGACGAATTGCGCGAGATTGGGATGGAATTCAAGACTGGGTTTGCCGCGCCGGTCCTGCACGATGCTGATGCACTGCAGCGTGACCGGGTAGCGAAAACCGGTTCCCATCGCTTTCGAAAAAGCTTCCTTGGCGGCAAAACGATTGGCGACGAACAACACCGGGTTGACCGTCCTCGCGTAACCTGACCATTCGCGCTGCGTCAGCACGCGGCGCGCAAAGCGCTCGCCGTATTTCTCGAGCAGATGAGCAACCCGCTGCGGCTCGACCACGTCGATGCCGATGCCATAGATCATGGCCTGCCGCTTTCCGCGCCGGCACCCCCGGCAATTGCAGCAAGATAACGGCGCACCGTCTGCGCGAGCCCGGCCTCGAGCGCATCGGCGATCAGCGCGTGCCCAATCGACACTTCGAGCACGCGCGGCACGGCGGACAGGAACCGCGGCAGGTTGTGCTGATTGAGATCGTGCCCGGCATTGACGCCGAGTCCCGCTTGTTGCGCGGCACGCGCCGCAGCCGCATACCGCGCGAGGACGCGCTCCTCGTCCGGAGAAGCGAACGCACGCGCGTACGGTTCGGTGTACAGCTCGACCCGGTCGGCCCCCAGTTCGCGTACCTCCGGCATCGCCGCAGGCAGCGGATCCATGAACAGGCTAACGCGAATGCCAAGCGCCTTGAGCTGGGCGATTACCGGCTTGAGCCGCTCGGAATCGCGCCTGAGGTCCCAGCCGTGATCGGAGGTGAATGCGCC
Source organism: Betaproteobacteria bacterium (assembly GCA_016192835.1). Classification (GTDB taxonomy): domain Bacteria; phylum Pseudomonadota; class Gammaproteobacteria; order Burkholderiales; family SG8-41; genus PALSA-1004. The sequence continues at coordinate 4,749 of JACPTJ010000429.1, read as the reverse complement.
CGGATCGTCGGGGACCAGCGTACATTGATGAGGGCGCACCGCGGCGACTATTTCCAGCAGCGCGTGAAACGGGTTGCCTTCGATGTTGAATTCTGCGCCGGGGCAGCCTTTGAGCAGGCCGGCCAGTTCGTGCACGTCAGCAATGCGGATATGCCGGCCGTCGGGACGCGGATGCACGGTGATGCCATGCGCGCCGGCGTCCAGCGCGATGCCGGCCGCGCGCGTCACGCTGGGTATGCCCAGCGTGCGGGTGTTGCGCAGCAGCGCAATCTTGTTGAGGTTGACGCTCAGGCGCGTCATAGTTGCTGCAGATCCTTTAACAGCTGGCGCGTGTTGAGAGTCTGGTTGCCGAGGTAATGATTGATCAGCATGCGCATCAACGCCTTGCTTTGCTGCATGGTCACCGGGTTCGAGTAGTCGTCGCGCGTTATGTCGAGCAAAGTTTGCCCGTTCAATTCTAACCGGTTTTCAGCGCCACCAGCGTCGCCTTGGACCGGCCCGCGCTCGATCAGGTACTGGTAGTTGCGTCCGGCTTCCACGGGCTCGCCGCTCGCCGCGTCGCGCTCGAGCGTCAGCGCGTAGCCAAGTTCCTTGAGCAACTGCTTTTCGAAACGGCGCAGCATCGCGGCGTGATCGCTGCCATTGCTGAGCGCGTGCAGGGTCTGGCAATAATTTTCATACAGCAGCTCGTGCGGGTCCTCGCGCGGCAGGAGCTTGAGCATCAATTCGTTGAGGTAAAAACCACAGAGGAGTGCCGTGCCTTTGAGCTGCGGCAGCCCCCCCTGCCATTCCGCCTTGTGCAGTGTGCGCAGCTCGGATTTGCCCGCCCAGTTCAGCAGCAGCGGCTGGAATGCCAGCAGCACGCCACGCAGCGCCGAGCGCGGCCGGCGTGCGCCGCGCGCCACGAGCGCAATGCGGCCGAAGTTCCGCGTGAAAACCTCGAGCACCAGACTGGTTTCCCGATAGGCATAGCTGTGCAACACGAACGCCGGCTGGGCGTCCTGACGCGATCTGTGCGCGGCAACCATCGCGGCGCCGTCCCGGATCACCCTTCAGCTTCCATAGCCGAGCTGCTGCAGCAGCTGCTCATTCTCGGTCCATCCGCTTTTCACTTTCACCCACACCTCGAGGTGGACCTTGCCGCCGAACAGTTTCTCCATGTCGATGCGGGCCATGGTGGCGATCGCCTTGAGCTGTCCGCCTTTGGCGCCCACCACGATGCCCTTCTGCGATTCCTTGTCGACGATGATCGAGGCTTGAATTCGGCGCAGCGCGCCGTCCATCACGAAGCGATCGATCAGTACCGCGCTGACGTAAGGCAGCTCGTCGCCGAGCAGCCGGAACAGCTTCTCGCGGATCAGCTCGGCGGCCAGAAAACGCTCGCTCGATTCCGTGATTTCGTCGGCGCCATAAAGCGCCGGCTGCTCCGGCAGGTAGCCGCTGATGGTGCGCGCGAGCTCGGCGATCGAATGGCCTTTGGCCGCCGAAACCGGCACGATCTCGGCGAACGCGTGCTGCGCCGCCATCTGCTTGATGAACGGCAGCAGCAAACGCCGGTCGGCAAGCTTGTCGGTCTTGTTGATCACGAGCAGCACCGGCCGCGCGGCGGGCAACAATTGCAGCAAGGCGCGGTCTTCGGGGCTGAAGCGCAGCGCCTCGATCACCAGCAGCATCACGTCGACCGCCGCGAGCGACTGCGCGACCACCCGGTTCATGCTGCGGTTGAGCGCGCTGCCGTGCCGGGTCTGGAAGCCTGGCGTGTCGACAAACACGAGTTGCGCATCGTCGAGGGTCAGGATCCCGCTGATGCGCTGGCGAGTCGTCTGCGGCTTGCGCGAAGTGATGCTCACCTTCTGGCCGACTAACCGGTTGAGCAGGGTCGACTTGCCGACGTTCGGACGGCCGACGATCGCGACGTAGCCGGTGCGGAATTTCGCTGGCTGGGGCATTATTGAGAATCGTAAAAACGGGCAACAAACGTTCCCCTCACCCTAGCCCTCTCCCCGCAAGCGGGGCGAGGGGACACTACTTCTGCGGCTCTCCCCGCGAGCGGGCGAGAGAATACCCCCTCTCCCGCCTGGGCGGGAGAGGGTTGGGGTGAGGGTGGGAATCTGGCAATGCAGTCATTCATGGGCGTCAGGCACTTTTACGATCATCAATAATACGGCCTTAAGACCGGCTGGCGAGGTCGTAGGCGCGGCTTGCCGCCGCCTGTTCGGCACCGCGCCGGCTGGTCCCCTCACCCTCTGTACGAATGTTCAGCTCGGGAATCACGCATTCGACGCGGAAGATCTGCTCGTGAGCCTCGCCTGCGGTCGAGATCACCGCATACTGTGGCAACGGCACGCGATGCGCCTGCAAAAATTCCTGCAGCCGCGTTTTGGCATCCTTGCCTAGCTTAAGCGGATCGGCGGCGCTCAGGGGTTGCTCGAACAAACGCAGCACGACCGCGCGCGCCGCCTCGAAGCCGCCATCGATGAATACCGCGCCAATCACCGCTTCGAGTGCATCCGCCAGCATCGAGGGCCGCCGCGCGCCGCCACTCTTGAGCTCGCCTTCGCCCAGCCGCAACTGCGCGCCAAGTTCTATTTGCTGGGCGATTTCAAAGAGACTTTGCTGATTGACCAGGCTCGCGCGCAGACGCGAGAGTTCTCCCTCGGCAAGCTGGGGAAACCGGCGAAACAGCTCCGCGGCAATGACGCAGTTCAGTACGCCGTCGCCGAGAAATTCCAGCCGTTCGTTGTGGGTGGCGCTGTAGCTGCGATGGGTCAGCGCCTGGCGCAGCAGCTCCGGATTTTCGAATGGGTGCCCGCTGCTGCCGGTGACGGAATCGCGGTCCATTCCCTACTTAGTATTACGAAACCAGACGACAGTCGGGTTTCGCTCGACGCTCCCCTCGCCTCCTGGGAGAGGGGCATGGGGGTGAGGGCCGGGCGATGTAACGCAGTTACATAAAGCTCGATAGCCAGACAACGTTTGCCCGCCAAGGATCATTTGGCGGAGCTCGGAGCAAAATCGATCAGCAGGCTGATGTTGGCCACCAACGGCACTTTGACCGAGTAATTCGCGCTGATCACGATCGCATTGCCATCTTTCTTGACTTCAATGTCCTCTTCGCTGATTGACGTGATGCTGTCGATCAGGGAATAGCGCTGGTACGCGCTTACGACATCCCTGCGGTTGCCGCTTTTGAGCTCCGGATTCTGGGCCAGTGTCTTGAATGTCTTCTTGATCGTAAAGTACTGCACATAGGGATCGAACAGTTTGAATCCCAGCGTTGCGGCCATGCCCAGCAGGACCATGACGACGATCAACCCGGTCAGAGTGATGCCTCGCTGTTTTCTCACGTTGCCCCCTGTCAATTGATGGATTGCCCGATGCGCTTGAAATGGTCGAAATTCCACCAGATCATGAATGCCTTGCCGACGATGTTCTTTTCCGGCACGAACCCCCAGTAGCGGCTGTCCGAACTCGAATCGCGATTGTCCCCCATCATGAAGTAATGTCCGGGGGGAACCGTGCACGCAAAACCCGTTTCATTGTAGGCGCAATTGCCGTGAAACGGAAATTGCCTGACATCGGACAGCCGCACCACCGGAATCTCGGGGAGTGTCAGGATCGCATGATTGTGCGAGCCCAGGGCTTCCACGAATTTCTGCGCCGCGACGAAGCTCAAGCCGGTCTCGACGTAATTATACTGGCCGTCGGGCCGGGTCACGAGCTCCTTGCCGTTGACGGCAAGCCGCTTGTTGCGATAGGAAATCTGATCGCCGGGGACGCCGACCACGCGCTTGATGTAATCGAGCGACGGATTCTCCGGGTAGCGGAACACCATCACCTCGCCGTTCTGCGGCAGGTTGATGTCGATCAACTTCAGGTTGACGATCGGCAGCCGGATGCCGTAGGCGAATTTGTTGACCAGTATGAAGTCGCCCACCAGCAGCGTCGGCAGCATCGAGCCCGATGGAATCTTGAACGGTTCGACCAGGAACGAGCGCAGCAGAAATACGATCAGAATCACGGGGAAAAAACTTTTCGGATACTCGACCCACCACGGCTCCGCGGCGTCGGCTGCGCGCCGGCGCCTCAGCACGAAGTGATCGAGCAGCCAGACCGCGCCGGTTGCGACCAGCAGCAGGAACATGATTAAAGCGAAGTTCATCTACTTCTCCACCTGCAGTATTGCCAGGAACGCTTCCTGCGGAATTTCGACGTTGCCGACCTGTTTCATGCGCTTCTTGCCCGCCTTTTGCTTTTCCAGCAGCTTTTTCTTGCGCGTGATGTCGCCGCCGTAGCACTTGGCGAGCACGTTCTTGCGCATCGCTTTGACCGTCTCGCGCGCAATTATATGCGCTCCGATCGAGGCCTGCACCGCGATGTCGAACATCTGCCGCGGGATGAGTTCCCGCATCTTCTGCGCCAGATCGCGGCCGCGATACTGCGAGTTCGCGCGGTGCACGATCAGCGACAGCGCATCGACGCGATCGCCGTTGATCAGGATGTCGAGCCTGACCAGATCGTCGGCGCGGTACTCTTTGAATTCATAGTCGAGCGAGGCGTAGCCGCGGCTCATCGACTTGAGCTTGTCGAAGAAATCCATCACCACTTCATTAAGCGGAAGCTCGTAGGTCAGCATCACCTGCCGCCCCACGTACAGCAGGTTCTTCTGCGCGCCGCGCTTCTGGTTGCACAGCGTGATCACCGGGCCGACGTAGTCCTGCGGCACCAGGATGGAGGCCGTGATGATCG
>JACPTJ010000428.1 GCA_016192835.1 Betaproteobacteria bacterium | reverse complement strand
TTCACCGGTATGAACATCCGTTCGAGCACGCGCCGCGCGCCGGCCGCGCCTACGGTATCGGCCGCGAGTCCGAGGTCGGACGCCGACCATGCCGCGACCGGTTTGCGCGCGGCGCGCATGGTTTCGCGCAGGCTTGGGGCGCGGGGAGCACCCAATTCATTGGACACGGTTACGACCGCGGGCAAGGGGGCCTCGATGATTTCGGTACCATCGTCGAGCACGCGTTCCACGCGCGCCACGCCATCCTCGATGTGAACTTCCTTCGCAAACGCAATCACCGGCACGCCGAGTAGTTCGCCGATGCCGGCGCCGACCACCCCGCCATCCCAGTCCGCCGCCTGGCGCCCGGTCAATACGAGGTCGACATTGCCGGTTTTCCTGATCGCCGCAGCCAGCGTCAGCGCCGTGGTATAGCCGTCCGAACCGGCAAATGCCGTGTCGGCGAGCAGCACGCCTTCGTCCGCCCCCATCGCCAGTCCGTGCTTGAGTACATTGCGCGCACGCTCGGGCCCCAGGCTCATGACCGTGATTTTGGCGGCGGGATGCGCATCGCGGATGCGCAGCGCCGCTTCGACCGCCTGCTCGTCGAAAGGACTCATCACCCATTGCACGCCTGCCACCGGCGTCACAGTCCGTGCCTGCTCGTCCACGCGGTACTGGCTGGCGGCGATTTCGGGATTGGGAACCTGCTTGACGCAAACCACGATGCGCATCGACTCATTCACACGATGGTGACGTCGGTGGGCACGATGCCGTCGAAATGCTTGCGCTGGTAGTTCCACGGAATCTGCGGCTGCACGCGGCCCGTCTCGTCGCGCGCGCGCGCCATGATGCGGTAGCGCCCCGGCCGGTCGATTTCCCACAAGTACGACCAGCGCACCCACAGCCAGCGTTCGCGCGGCTCTTCGAGGTGCGCATCGTGCCAGGTCACGCCCTCGTCCACGCTCACCTCCACGCGCGTGATGCCACCCATGCCGCTCCAGGCGAGCCCGCGGATTTTGTGCGAGCCACGTGCAAGCGGTGAATCTTCATCGAGCGGATCGATGATGATGCAGCGCACGCCCATCGCGGTGATCATTTCCTTGTGCGGGTCGTCGGGCGATTGGCCATAGACGAAATAGTGCTTCTGGTAGTAGCACTCAGGCATGTAATTGAGCACTTCGATCTTCTGCAGCCACTTTGCCCACCAGTTGCCCGACCAGCCCGGCACCACCGCGCGCACCGGCGCGCCGTGCACGTGCAACAGGTACTCGCCGTTCATCGACCACGCGAGCAGCGTGTCGGGGTGCAGCGCTTTCGCGAGCGGCAACCCTTTCTCGTAGTTGATCACACCCGGATCCACCAGCTTGAAGTCCGAGCGGCCGACCGAGCGGTACTGCACGGCGAGGTCCGGCTGTCCGCGGTCGAATCCCTCCAACCGCACCGCCACCGCACCGGGTTTCAAGCCCGCTTTCTTGAGGACCTCGGCTAACGGCACACCCGTGAATTCGCCGGCGCTGACGGCGCAGGTCGTGGTCGATTCGTTGCCGATCTCATCGGTCGAGGGAACCTCGTTCTGCTCGCGCATCGCGGCGCGCTTCTGCATGTCCTGCTGATTGATGCGTGAGGGCTTTTTGCCGCCTTTGCCCAGATAATCGAAAAATCCCGCGTCATTCCCGGCGCATTCAGTCACTGCGCGCACCGTGCGCCCCGGCAGCTTTTGCAGTTCCCTGAGCGAGAGTTCAAGCGGCCGCGCGACTTCGCCGCCGACGGTGAGCATCCAGTCGTCAGGATGGATCGGCTCGGGTATTTCGAGCTGGTTGACGACATAATAGGCATCGGTGGGAGTAATCAGCCCTTCGAGATCGGTGAGCGGCGCGCGGCCGTTGATCACGCGCCCCTGGGCATCTTTGCCGGCAATGAGCGTCGCGCGCTTCCGGTCCGGCCACCCCAGAACCCAATCGCCTTCAATCTCGCGCCGCGGCATGCCGTCTCCCCGTGGATAATTTGCCGTCGTAGCGCATCGTGCGCCGCCACCCTCTCAGCCGTCGATGACCGCTACGACCTGGCCTTCGGCAACCGGTTCTTTCTCCTTGACCAGGATTTCCTTGAGCGTGCCGCCGTCTTCGGTGATCACCGGAATTTCCATTTTCATGGATTCGATCACAATCAACGTGTCTCCCGCATCGACCTGATCGCCGGGTTGTTTCATGAGCTTCCATACGGTGCCGGTGATTTCGGACTTGACCTCGATTCTTGCCATCTGGAAACGTCCCCTTTCTTCTTGCCCGCAGCCGGCGCGTACGAAATTATAACACGTGCGGCGCGGCCACCCGCTGCGCGCCCGCACAGGGACAAGGCCGTTCCTTGACACATTCCATGGTGGAGATTATGGTGAATTGTTCCGGAACGTCGTACGAAAATTCGCTCCAATCATCCTCGCATCACGACGCATTAATTGCGTTGATAAACGACGCACCGGGACACCGGTCGATGCATCAGCTCGATCGCCGAAAGCAGCACCCGAAGGAATGGGGCCATGTTATTTCCAGATACTGATTTCTCCACGCTCCGCCTGCCGGAGTCCCTGAATTTGCTCCGCGATGATATTCGTCAATTCCTGGACAAGGAACGGCGCGCGGGTTCCTTCACGCCGCATCTCGGCCACGGCGAGTTTGATGTCGCATTCAGCAAGAAATTGGGCGAACGCGGATGGATCGGGATGACGTGGCCCAAAAAGTATGGCGGTCACGAACGAACTTACCTTGAAAGGTTTGTCGTGATGGAGGAGCTTTTTGCCGCAGCCGCTCCGGTCCATGCCCACTGGAATGCCGACCGTCAAATTGGCCCCAGCCTTCTCCGCTGGGGCACGGAGGAACAGCGGCAGCGTTACGTGCCTGCCATGGCCCGAGGCGAATGCTGCTTTGCAATTGGAATGAGCGAACCTAATGCCGGTTCAGACCTTGCATCGGTCCGAACTCACGCCGAGCAGGTTCGCGGCGGCTGGAAGCTCAATGGTCAAAAAACGTGGACAAGCTGGGCGCATAAGTCGGAGGCGATGTTCGTGCTTTGCCGTACGTCGCCTCTTGCGGGCGACAGACATGAAGGATTAAGCCAATTAATCGTAGACCTCTCTTCTTCCGGCATTACGATCCGCCCCGTTCGATTCCTGGACGGTGTGCATCGCTTCAACGATGTGTTCTTTGAGGACGTCTTTGTTCCCGACGATAGGGTGCTTGGCAAGATTGGCCAAGGGTGGCTGCAGGTTACCTCGGAGCTGGCTCTGGAACGAAGCGGCCCAGAGCGTTACATGAATACCTTTCTCTTGTTTTGCCTGCTTCTCGACGCATTAAAACAGTCGCACGACCGGTTGGATCGCATCCTGATTGGAACGCTTACTGCCCGCTTTGCGAGCTTGCGCCGCATGTCGCTCGCGATTGCCCATGCGTTTTCCACGAAGGCAAATCCCGACGTGGGGACCGAGGCGGCACTGGTAAAGGATATAGGGACCCTGTTTGAGCGCGACATCGTCGAGGCCGTGCGGACACTCACAGAGTTGGTGCCCATACATGATTCCAACAATGAGATGGAGCGGCTTTTCGCCGAGGCCAGCATATTTGCCCCGATTCCAACGATACGCGGTGGGACGACGCAAATCTTGAGAGGCATCATCGCAAGACGTCTGGAGGCCGCGCTATGAGCGATGCTGCGCTGCTCGAAGATGCTGTAACCCGGATTTTTGAGGATTACTACACCAACGATGTTCTTGTGTCTGCCAAACGCACGGGTTGGTGTGCCGGGCTATGGCATACCCTTGAAGAAACGGGTGTGAGTCTGGTGTCAGTCCCGGAGGCGTCAGGTGGAGCGGGGGGCTCCGTGCAAGAGGGTTTCTCGGTCCTTCGCCTTGCTGGAAAATATTGTGCCGCTGTTCCCTTGGCGGACACCGCGCTGCTTGCGGGATGGGCGCTTGCTCGGGCCGGCCTGTCGATCCCCAAAGGTCCGCTCGCGTTTGCCGTAGTCAGGCCAGACTCCCCTTTGAGCATAAAGCAGGAACGCGGTGGCCGGAGAGTTACGGGGATCTTGAGCAGGATTCCGTGGGCTCGCTTTGCGTGCGGATTAGTGGTTGTTACAGAGCACGAAGGCGAATGCCTAGTTATCTTATTCGATCCTGCACAATACGAAACGTCGCCGGGAGCCAATCTCGCAGGAGAGGCACGAGACGGCGTCGGGATAGAGAATGCCTTGGTGAGCGATGCGAATATGAGAGTTGCGCCTCCGGGAATCTCCGTTGAGAGCGCGTGGCAGCGGGGCGCGCTTTCGAAAGCGGTCATGATGTGTGGAGCGCTCGATCGCATCCTGGAAATGTCAGTGCGATACTGCAAGCAGCGGGTGCAATTCGGTCGTCCTTTGGGAAAATTTCAGGCAATCCAACAGGAATTGGCGAGGCTCGCAGGTGATGCGGCAATTGCAACCGCATCCGCAATGTCTGCCGTGGGCAGCCTGGACACCGAGGCGCAGGAATTTGATATTTCGGTGGCGAAGATCCGGGCCGGCGAAGCCGCGCAAAGCGGGTCACTAATTGCCCATCAAGTCCACGGCGCAATGGGCGTTACGGAGGAATATCTGCTGCATCACAGTACGCTCAGGCTTTGGTCGTGGCGATCCGAATACGGATCAGAAGCTCAGTGGGCGGAACGGCTTGGCGGGACCGCCATAGAAGGCGGTTCGGTTCGGCTCTGGAACTCGCTCACGCGACACTGACCCGAATGCCGTAGCCGCCTCTCGCCCGCATGTTGCCCGGCACGGTCGGGAAGCGGGCGTGGTCGTGAATTTTCCATGAGGGCAGTTGAGGGCCTTTCTATTCCGCCGTGATATTCAACTGCCTGATCACTTTTCGCCACTTCACAACGTCTGCCTTGATGAGCTGTTCAAACTCGGCGGAGCTGCTTCCTACGGCCTCGACACCAAGGGCGGAAAGTTTATCCTTGACCTCCGGGGACTGTACTGCCTGTCTCACCTCAGCGTTAAGCCGGCCGATAATCGACGCCGGCGTCCTTGCTGGCGCCAGGAGTCCATACCAGCCATTCACTTCGTAACCCGGCAAACCGGACTCCGCAATCGTCGGTAAATTGGGAAGTATCGAGACGCGCTTCCCCGTGGTCACGCCGATGGCCTTGAGTCGTCCCGCGCGTACGTAAGAGGCCGCGAGTGCGACCGTGGAAAAATAGACCGAAATGCGGCCGGCCAGAAGATCCGTTACGGCGGGCCCGCCGCCCTTGTACGGAACGTGGCCGAGTCTTGTACCGGCCATCAGATTGAATAGTTCTCCGGCAAGGTGGGTGATATTGCCGATCCCGGCGGATCCGAAGTCAATCTCGTTTGGCTTACTCTTGGCCAAGCTGATGAGGTCCGCACTCGTCCGCACGGGCAGATCCAAATTAGTGACCAGTACGTATGCCCCGCTTCCGATCAGCGATACCGGGGAGAAATCCCTCAGGGTGTCGTAGGGGAGTTTTTTGTAGATACTCGGGTTGATTGCATGCCCGCCGGGAACGATAAGGACCGTGTAACCGTCCGGCGTCGCCTTTGCCGTGAGTTCGCAGCCGATAATCGAATTCGCGCCACCGCGGTTATCGATCACAAATGACTTGCCCATCAACTCGGTCAGTTTGGCGCCGAGCAATCGGGCGATAATATCGTTGGCGCCGCCGGGGGGGAATGGCACGATAAAACGGACTGATTTATTCGGGTAGCCTTGCGCCAGCGCCGATGACCCGCAGAGGATGCCGAACAGCACGGCAGAAACCGCGATTCCTGCAAATAACATCCGTGTGCCCCCTATGAATAGCAGCGGACGCCGGCAGTATTTCTCGGCAGGACTGCTGCTGATTACCGTGATCCCCATTTTCATCGACTCGACCACGATCAGTGTGTCGCCCGCCCGCTCATACGACGCAAAAACGCGCCAGTGCCACACCGTGCTCCTGCCCGATCGCGAGTTCAACCGGGCGATCGGCGGCAAGCCCCGCTTCCGGATTCACGATATTGGTGATGAGCCGCGGACCCTCTTCGAGCGCAACGATTGCCACATTGTACGGCAGCCGGTCGCGAAACGCCTTATTGAACGCGTAGTGATAAATCACCCAGCTCACGATGCGGCCGCGACCCGAGGCGTTCTCCCAGCCAACGTCGTCGCCCAGACAGGCGTTGCACTCGCTGCGCGCAGGGAGCCACGCGTGGCCACACTTTCTGCATCGTTGAAACACGAGACGCCCTGCGGCAAGCGCCTGCCAATAGGGCGCGGTGAGCGGGGTGACTTCGGGCAACGGAAAATCGCTGGTTTCAGTCATTGGCCAGAATTAGCGTTGAATGGGTATGCATGATGCCCCCCTGGTTGCTGATGATGCACTTGCGGGCGTCAGGAACCTGCCGGTTGGCGGTACCGCGCATCTGCCGCACCCCCTCCAGCACAAGCTGCATGCCAGGCATCCCGGTCTCGGAAAGCAGCCCCCCGCTGGTGTTGATCGGCAGGTCGCCGCCGATTTCGATGCGTCCTTCCCGCACGAAATGCCCGACCTCGCCTTTCCTGCAAAAGCCGTAGTCTTCGAGCGTCATAAGCACCGTGATCGTGAAGCAATCGTAGATCTGCGCGACATCGATATCCTTCGGGCTGACCCCTGCCATCCTGAATGCGGTTTGCGCCGAGACCGCAGCACAGGTCGAGGTCAGCGTCGGCCGCTGCGGGACTTCCCAGGAGGTCTGCCCCTGGCCGAAGCCGAGAATCGGAACCGGGCGCGGCACACCCAGCTCGCGCGCACGCTTTGCATTCATCACGACAACCGCCGCGCCGCCGTCTGAAAGCAGGCAGCAGTCATCGCGCCGCAGCGGTTCGACGACGTAGCGCGAGCTCATGTATTGCTCGAGCGTCAGCGGTGACTTGAGTTGTGCGTCGGGATTGGCCGCGCCATGCCGGCGGCAGGCAATCGCCACCGCCGCGAGATCCTCATGCTTGGTGCCGTAGTCGGCCATGTGGCGCTGCGCGATCATCGCGTAGCCGGCCGGCACACCGAACCATCCATAAATGGCATCGTCGCCGAGCGAGCGCTCGAAAACCTTGCGCGAGCCGCTGTTCGGATTGTCGGCGAAGCACACCAACGCGATCTCGCACTGTCCCCGTTCGATCGCCATTGCCGCGAACGAGATCATGCTGATGTTCGAGGCGCCGGCCTGGTCCCACACCCCACCGATGCGCGGCTGCAGCCCGAGCGCTTCCGCGACCTTCTGTCCGTACTTGCCCTCGAGGCCGGAGGTCGGGTACTTCACGAACACCGCATCGATCATCGACTTGTCGATGCGGGCATCCTCCAAGGCCTTGCGGCACGCCTCGACGTTCATCGAAACCGTGGAGCGCGCCGGCAGTTTACCGAAAGCGGTATGGCCGATCCCGGCAATCACGATGGTGCCGCGCATCAGATCACTTCCTCTCTCTGCAACTGTTCGAGCTCGGGTTTCGACAGACCGAGCCAACCGGAATATACCTCGGCGTTTTGCGCGCCGAGTTTCGCGCTCGGTATGAGCGGCATGAGCGGCACGTCGTCAAACCGCAAGGGGCTGCGCGCCGCGGCGATGCGGCCGTATTGCGGGTGATCCATCCATTGGAGCATCCCGCGCGCGTGCAGGTGCGGATCATTGGTTACTTCGGCAAGATCGCGCACCGGCGCGCACGGCACCCGGTGCTTGAGCAACAGTTTGAATAGTTCGTCGCGGCCAAAGCGCACAGCGAAGGCACCCATGATTTCATCGATTTCCTCTTCATGGGCCGCGCGCTTCTTGGGCGTCTCAAAACGCTCGTCTTTGCGCAGATCCTCCCGTTCCATCGCTTTCAGCAGCGAGTTCCAGTGCTTGTTGTTCACGCACAATATTGCGATGTAGCCGTCTGCGGTACGATAGACGCTGTAGGGCGCGGCGGCGCGTCCGCTGTGGCGATTGCCGGTGCGCTGCGGAAAATTGACCGGGCCGCCATAGCCGCCCGAGCCGAAATAGAGGCCAAGGCTCGAAGCCAGCGAAAAATAGACCGCGTCCAGCATCGCCACTTCGACCAAACGCCCGCGTCCGGTCTGCTCGCGCTCGTAGAGCGCGGTGACTACCGCACCGTACAGATGCGTGCCCCCGAAAAAATCGCACAGCGCCGGCCCGGTCTTGGTTGGGGGTCCATCCGGAGAACCGGTGACGCTCATCACACCGGACATGGCTTGAATCGTGATGTCCATTGCCGGGTAGTCCCGGTACGGCCCCGTGCGCCCGAAGCCGGAGCCCGAAGCGTAGATGAGCCGCGGGTTCACGCCGCGCAGGGTTTCGTAGCCTACGCCGAGGCGTTCCATCGTGCCGGGCAGGAAGTTTTCAAGCACCACGTCGGCGCGACGCGCCATCTCGATCAGCAGCTCGCGTCCGCGCGCGCTCTTGAGGTTGAGCGTGACCGCGAGCTTGTTGGAGTTGAGCATTGCAAAGGGGAGTGCCGCGCCGCCGATCAGCGTACGGTGGCGCAGCGACTCGCCTTCGCGCGGTTCGATCTTGATCACCCGTGCCCCGGCCATTGCCATCAAAAATGTTGCGTAGGGGCCATTGTAGATCTGCCCAAGATCGAGCACGGTCACCCCTTGCAGCGGATAGCGAGGTTCGCCCATCGTCTACCGGCCCTGAAAGCGCGCCGGCCGCTTCTCGGCAAAAGCCGCCGGGCCCTCTTTTGCATCCTCGCTGACACGCAGGATCCGGTTCCACATTTGCTCGACGCGCAACCCCGTGACCAAATCCATATCTGCGCCGCGCAGCGCGAGTTCCTTTGCCGCCTGGACCGCAAGCGGCGCGTTGGCCGCGATGCGTTTCGCGTATGACATCGCCGTTTCGATCAGCTGGTCGGACGGCACCACGCGGTTGATCAATCCCCAGCGCGCAGCGGTCCCGGCGTCGATCGCGTCTCCGGTGAGCAAGACCTCCATTGCTATCGCGTAGGGAAGCTGCTTCAGGATGCGCTGCGTGCCGCCGTTGCCCGCGATGAAGCCGCGTTTGACCTCGGACAAACCGAAGGTGGCGTGCGGAACGGCGACACGTATATCGGTTGCGAACATCAGCGTCATGCCGCCGCCAAGACAATGACCGTTGACCGCGGCGATCACCGGTTTCCACACCTCGAGCCCGCGATTGAGCAACGGGTCGCGCTGTGTAAGCCACATCTCGGAAATGGGCGCGGGGCTATTCGCGAAGCTCTTCAGATCCGCGCCGGTGCTGAACGATTTTTCACCGGCGCCGGTCACGATGGCCACGCGGATCTCGTGGTCATCGCGTACCCTGATCCAGGTTTCCGACAGCGTCTTGTAATGCTCGGCGTCCAGCGCGTTAAGCCGTTCCGGACGGTTCAGCGTGATCAGCGCAATATGGTTCGTGACTGACAAATCTATGGACATCGTTTCTCCCTGTCGCACCAGTTGGCGCCGGTTCCAGCTCCTATCAATCGGACCGCGCGCCGGACGCTTTCACCACCTTGCCCCATTTCACGATTTCATCTTTGATGTATTGCGCGAACTGCTCCGGGCCGACGGCGGCGGGTTCGAACCCCTGGCTTTGCAGCCATCGCCGCATCTCCGAACCGCCAACGATCGCCGCGATTTCGCCATTTAATTTCGACACGATCGCCGCCGACGTGCCGGCGGGCGCAAGCACGCCCCACCACCCGGCCGCATCAAACCCCGGCACGCCCGCTTCATCCAGCGTCGGCACCTCGGGTACCGCCGCGGAGCGTTTTGCGCTCGTGACCGCAAGCGCGCGCACCTTGCCCGCCTTGACCTGCGGGTTCGTCGCAGAGATGGTGCCGAACATCATTTGCACCTGCCCTCCAATCACATCCATGAGCGCCAGGTTTGTGCCTTTGTACGGAATATGCGTGATCTCGATGCCCGCCATGCTCTTCATGAGTTCGCCGATCAGGTGCGTTGCATTACCGGTGCCGGCAGAACCGTAATTAAGCTGCCCGGGTTTGGCTTTCGCCAGGACGATGAGTTCCTTCACCGATCGGGCCGGGAGCGCCGGATTTACCGCCAACATGTACGGCCCGGTCGCGATCAGCGCAACCGTCGCGAAGTCCTTGACCGCATCGTATGGCGGCTTGCTATAAAGCGTTACGTTGATCGCGTGAGTCGCGGGCACTATAACGATCGTGTAACCGTCTGGCGCGGCTTTCGCGGCGATCGTGGCGCCGAGCGTGCCGCCGCCGCCGCCGCGGTTGTCGATAATCACCGGCTGGCCCCAGCGGTCGGAGAGTCTTTGCCCAACGGCGCGCGCGAGAAGGTCATTCGCGGCACCGGGCGGAAACGGGACGATGAATCGGATCGCCTTTTCTGGATACGTCGCCGCCGATGGCCCGCCCTGCGCGAAAGCAATCTGGAAATACGCCGCGCTTAACAGGCAAAGCAGCATCAGTCTGCATGCGAATGAATTCATCGATGACGTCCTCCGCAATTGCTCTTTACCCGGCCAGGCCCCGCCGCTGCGCCGGAAATCGATCTGGGCGCAAGAAACGTAAAGCCTGTCGGCGCCGGTATCCCGGCGCATCGACCGGGTCACGCGAATTCACGCGGTCAAGGCCAGGTTGTACGCAACGCCCGGCGGTAATCTCGATGTATGATACTAAAGTCTCCTCGGCGCCGCCAACATATCGATTACTTTATCGCGAGCAAAAGACAATGATGAACCTTCCGCAACCAAAAGATTCTGTACTCGAAGTACACGACCGTGTAGCACTGCTTACTTTCCAGCGGGATGACGTACGCAACGCGCTGACCGGCACCGAGCTGGCCGCGGACATCATCGGGACATTGGCGTGGGCGAATGCCAATGCCGGCGTATCGGTGCTGGTCCTGACCGGCGCTGGCAGCGCGTTTTCCGCGGGCGGGAACATCAAGGCCATGGGCGAGCGAGCAAAAGGACCGCCATTTGATCTCGAACAATATTATCGGCATGGGGTGCAGCGCATCCCGCTCGCCTTTGCGCAAGCAGAAGTGCCCATCATCGCGGCAGTCAATGGACCGGCCATCGGCGCCGGCTTCGATCTGGCCAATATGTGCGATATTCGCATCGGCTCCACCAACGCGCAGTTCGGCGAGACTTTCGTCAATCTCGGCATCATCGCCGGGGACGGCGGTTCATGGTTTCTGGAGCGGCTGGTGGGCTATCAGCGAGCCGCCGAACTCTCTTTCACCGGCCGTATCGTCAAAGCCGAGGAAGCGAAAGCCATTGGCATAATGCTTGACGTAACTGAGCCGGAACAACTGTTGCCCCGCGCCAAAGAACTGGCCGCCAGAATCGCTGCAAAGCCCCCGCAAGCAATACGGTATGCGAAGCGACTGCTCAAGCTCGCACAACAACAAGACCTCCCGGAACACCTTGAGATATGCTCGTCTTTTCAGGCCATTTGCCAGAAGACCGACGACCACGCCGAGGCGTTGGCGGCGTTTTTCGAAAAGCGGCAAGGTAAATTCGTAGGACGATGATGACGCGCGCGCTGATTATGCTGCGTCACCTGCTCGTTGCCGTCGGGTTGGCGGCGGTTGTCGGCGGCGCAGCGGCGCAGGAGGTGAAGCTGCGGCCCGTCGACGAGGGGGCGCATGACCCCAGCTGGGCGTCCTTCAAAGCGCGCCTGCTGGAGGCGCTGGCCAAGCGCGATCAGAAATTCGTGCTGGGGATCGTCGACGCCAGGATTCGCAATACCCTGGGGCCAGACGGCAGCGCGGAATTCAGAAAGCTGTGGCAGCCGCATGCCGCCGACAGTCCGTTGTGGGTCGAGCTGCCGAAGTTGCTATTTTTGGGCGGGGTTTTTGTCAAACGCGACCAAGGGGTGCACGAATTCTGCGCGCCCTACGTTCGCTTCAAATGGCCCGACAACGCGCCTGCGGATGCGTCAGGCGCAATCCTTGTTGCGGACGCGCTGATGAAAGCCAAGCCATCGGCTGCAGCCGAGACGCTGCACACGCTTTCCCACGATCTGGTCAAAGTGCTCAACTGGGAAGTCGCGGATGACGACAGGGAAAACAAACAGCAGTGGGTTCGGATCCAGACCAGGGCCGGCACCGGATTTGTGCCGGAGGAGCAGATCCGCAGCCCGCTCGAGCACCGTGCGTGTTTTGCCAAGAAGGGCGCGAGCTGGCGCATGACCGGACTCGAAGTCGGCGAATAAGAGCCGTGATTGGTGATTAGTGATTGGTAACTGGTGGCGGGTCCGAGGGATCGAACTACGAATCACCAGTCACGGCTCTTAATTGGAGTAGGGTGTGCTTGCGCACCGATTGCCGGATGGTGCGCAAGCGCACCCTACACCTCGCTTCTGCTTTTACCAGTCACGAGCCACCAATCACGAATCACCGCTTTTAATAACTCGTCGGCCAGTTGGCGAGTTTATGCTCGCCGACGCCCATTTTCAGGCGCATGCGGTGCACCGCCAGGGTGTGGATCAGATACTCCCGCGTGTCGCGCGGATCGATCACGTTCTGGGCCTCGTAGAGCTCGGCAAGCGCCCACGCCGAAGTGTCGCGCTCGACCTCCGCAACCAATTGCTTGA
Source organism: Betaproteobacteria bacterium (assembly GCA_016192835.1). GTDB lineage: Bacteria > Pseudomonadota > Gammaproteobacteria > Burkholderiales > SG8-41 > PALSA-1004. Next base: position 8,749 of record JACPTJ010000428.1, on the reverse strand, counting down.
AGCGCTCGGGATCGTCTTCCTGCTTGAGCCCATGCAGCACGTTCACGCTTACCGCCGGATCCATGAAGCCGAGATCGGCCATCGGCCACAGCGCCACCTCGTCGGCGCCCTTGCCGCCGGCCATGTTGATGTAGGCCTGCCCATAACTCTTGCGCAGTATGATCGTGATCTTCGGCATCGTGACCAGCGACAACGCGTTCATCCAGTTGATGACCTTGCCGGGCATGCCGCGCATCTCGCCCTCGACCCCGATCAGGAATCCTGGCACGTCCACCAGGAACACGAGCGGCACGTTGAACGAGTCGCACAGCACCATGAAGCTCGTCACTTTCTGGCATGCGTCGGCGTCGAGCGCGCCGCCCTTGAACAGCGGGTTGCTGGCGATAAAGCCCACGCTCTTGCCGTCCAGCCGCGCCAGCACGGTGGCGATCGACTTCCCGAATCGCTCTTTGAGTTCGAAACTGGAGCCGGTGTCGACGATCGCGGTGATGATCTTGCGCACGTCGTAAACCTTGTTGCGCGACTCTGGCAGGATATCGAAGATATTCCGGCATGCGTCGTCCGAACCTGGCGGCGCCGGCTGCTCGGGCGGCGGCTCCATGTGGTGGTCAGGCAGGTAGGAGAGGAAGCGCTTGATCGCATCGAGCGCCTGCTCGTCGGTTTCGACCGCGAGATCCGCCAGCCCGGAGACGCCGGTGAGCAGCTTCCAGCCGCCGAGTTCCTCCGCCTCGATCGGCTTGTTGATCGCGATCGAGGTAACGCCCGGGCTCGCAATCGCCATGACCGCGCCTTTGCGCATCACGACGAAATCCGACATCGCGGAGTACCACGTCGATGACCCGTAGCACGCGCCCAGCAGCGCGGAGGCCCACGGCGTCTCGCGCAACCGCTGGTATTCGGCCGGGTCCTGGGCAATGATTGCGCGACCCGCGGCGCCCATGCGGTCCGGCATGCGCGCCCCGCTGGATTCACCGAGAAGAATCAACGGCAGGCCGCGTTTTCCCGCGACCTGCTTCACGTGCTTGATCTTCTTCATATTGATCACCGACGACGATGCGCCGAGCACGGTGAAATCATTCGACACGAGCGCAACCTCGCGGCCCGCGATGCGCGCGAAGCCGGCGACCTTGGCATCGGCCGGCGTCTTGTCGCGCACCTCGGGGCGGATACCGGCCGCGAACATGCCGGATTCAACAAAGCTGCCCGGGTCAACCAGGTGATCGATGCGCTCGCGCGCGTTGAGGTGGCCTTCGGCTTTGCGCCTGGCGAGTTTTTCCGCGCCGCCCATCGCGAGCACGCGCGCAGTGCGCTCACGCAATTGCTTGAGCAAATCTTCAAATGGCACTGCGTGTATCCCTTCGGATCCTGACGTTCTATCGAGCTCTACAGGACCCAAGCGCGGCCTGCAGAAAAAATTTGCCCCGGAGGCCGTCCGGGGCAAATTCGGGTGTTGCTGTGCGCGAACCGCTCAGGCGTCCGCTTCGCCAACCACCTCTGCACGCTTCTTGCGGAACTGCGGCAACACGATCATGGCCAGCAGCGCGAATGCCACCAGCAGCATGCCGAGCGAGATCGGGCGGGTGAAGAACACGCTCGGGTCGCCGCGCGAGATCAGCATCGCGCGGCGCAGGTTTTCCTCCATCAGCGGCCCCAGCACGAAACCCAGGATCAACGGCGCAGGCTCGCAGCCCCACTTCGAGGCGTAGTAGCCGAAGTAACCGAACAGGGTGGCCATGTACACATCAAATGAGGCGTTATTGATCGAAAACGCGCCGATGCAGATGAACAGGCAAATGCCGGGGAACATCAGCCGGTAGGGAATCTTCAGGAACTGCACCCACATGCCGATCATCGGCAGGTTGAGTATCACCAGCATGCCGTTGCCGAGCCACATCGAGGCAATCATGCCCCAGAACAGATCGGGCTTCTGCGTCATCACCTGCGGCCCCGGCGCGATGCCCTGGATCGTCATCGCGCCGACCATCAACGCCATCACCGCGCCGGTCGGGATGCCGAGCGTCAACAGCGGAATGAAACAGGTCTGCGCCGCCGCGTTGTTCGCCGACTCGGGACCCGCGACGCCTTCGATAGCGCCTTTGCCGAAGCGTGTCGGATCCTTGGCGAGTTTCTTCTCCATCGTATACGAGGAGAACGCCGCGATCACCGTGTGCGCGCCCGGCAGGATGCCGAACACGGTGCCGATCGCGGTGCCGCGCACGATCGGCCCGATCGACATCCTGATGTCGTCCTTGGTCGGCATGAGGCTGTGCACCTTCGAAACCTCGACGTGCCTGGCCAGGGACGTCTGCCCGAGGTTGGCGATGATCTCGCCAAAACCGAACATGCCCATCGCCACCGAAACGAAACCAATGCCGTCGGACAACTCGGAGACGCCGAAGCTGTAGCGCGCGATCCCCGAGTTGACGTCGGTGCCCACGATACCCCCGAGCAGCCCGACGAGGATCATGCCGATCGCCTTGATCAGCGAGCCGCTCGCCAGCACTACCGCCGAGATCAGTCCCAGTACCATCATCGAGAAATACTCGGCGGCACCAAACGCGAACGCGAGTTCCGCGAGCGGCGGGCCGAACAGCGCGATCAGGAGCGTGCCGACGGTGCCGGCGAAGAACGAACCGATCGCCGCGATCGCCAAAGCGGGGCCGGCGCGGCCCTGCCTGCCCAACTGGTAGCCGTCCATACAGGTCACCACCGACGAGGACTCACCGGGCAGGTTGACCAGAATCGCGGTGGTCGAGCCGCCGTAGCTCGCGCCGTAATAGATGCCCGCGAGCATGATCAGCGCCGGCGTCGGCGGCAGGTTGAAAGTGATCGGCAGCAGCATCGCGATCGTCGCGACCGGTCCGATACCCGGCAGCACGCCGATCAGCGTGCCGAGCAGGACACCGATGAAGCAGTAGATCAGGTTCTGAAAGCTTAACGCAACGGTGAACCCGAGCGTGAGATTGGGAATTAAGGCCGAGAAATCCATGGTGTACGCTCCTTAAAGTCGGCTAATCAAGACCACGGAAACAGTCTGAAAGGCAATCCCAGCCCGTGGTAGAAAATGCCCACAACGGCGGCGGTCATGACCACGGAGTTGACAACCTGCTCTTTCCACTTGAAATCCCAGCCACCCAGCGAGCACACCACCATCGTGACCGCAGACGCGAGGATCAGCCCGGTGCGGTCGATCAAAAACGCGAAGAGCACCACGGCGCCGAGGATGCCCAGCAGCGGCTGCCAATGGGTTTTGCTCGGGCGCTCGCCGCCACGCATGAAAAACGAGCGGAATACGAGGAGCAGCCCCAGCGTTACCAGCATGGCGCCGAGGATGGTCGGGAAATAAGCAGGTCCCATCCGGACTGCCGACCCCATCGGATAGTTCGTCGCGAAACCCGCGAAAAACGCGCCGATGGCTACGTACATGATCCCGGCATTGAAATCCTTCCGGTCGCGGTCGCGAAACGCCATGTTTTTTCCTCCAAGCGATGAATGCAAATTCTTCTGTCAACGCGCTGCCCCCGGCCCGCGCGCGATTAATTGCCGGGCATCATATCCTGTTTTTTTGCCTTTGGCCACTCTATGGGGATTTCGTGTTCCGAGCCCCTGTTGGTGCCTAAATCGTAGTATGACGCAATCCACCTGCGGGTGGCGATAGTTTTAGACGCGAATTTCGTCTGGTGAAGGCTTTGCGAAAGCCGATTGTCAAGGTTTTTTGTCGTAGAGTGTGCCCTGGGTTTTCCGCTGGATGCCGGTGCAATCGAGGCCTTCGACAAATGCGTTGGGAAAAGCGAAACCTGCGGTGAAAATCATCGCGATCATCCGGCAAACGTGACCCAGAGTCCCGCCCGGGCCACGCGGTACGATGTTCGGATTCAGAGATTGTTCCATTGTGAGCTCCTGTCAATGGCCACGATGTTTGCCTCGTGGCTGGGCAACAACAAATCCTGCACCCCCAAACTTACGCCAAACTTACGCCAAACTTACGCCGTCTTCTTGAAGAAAATTCAACGACATCTTGGACATTCTCTCTGAATCTGGTAGCCGCAGTCAATCGCAGTGATCCCCCCTGGTCCCGCGAGACGTCTCCGTCAGGCGCTGCGGGCCTCCTTTTCCAGCTCCGGCCGGTAGCGGCCGAAACAGGCGGCGCTGTTCATTTTCGAGCGATGAAACAGGGCTTTCTGAGCCGCCGGAACGTTCGCGGCCTGGCCTTGCCACGCTTTGAGCGCGGGCGCCTGGAGCGCGCGGCCGTAGGAAAACGACAGCGGCCACGGCAGCGTTGCCCCCGTCGCGTTCATCGCGTTAAGGTGGGCTGTCGCCAGTTCGTCGCTCTGGCCCCCCGACAGGAACACGATGCCGGGGAGGGCGGCCGGAACGGTGCGTTTGAGGCAGCGCAACGTGGCCTCCGCGACCTGCTGCACCGAGGCCTGTTGCGGGCAGCCCTTGGCGGCGATCACCATGCTTGCCTTGAGGATCGTGTGCTCGACGCGCACGCGTTGCCGGTAGAGTGCATGGAACACGGCGTGCAGCGTGTTCTCGGTAACCTCCAGGCTGCGCTCAAGCGTGTGTTCGCCGTCCATCAGCACCTCGGGCTCGACGATCGGCACGATGCCGGCCTCCTGGCACAGCGCCGCGTAGCGCGCGAGCGCGTGGGCGTTGGCTTCGATGCAGCAGGCGGTCGGGATATCCTTGCCTATCGTGATCACCGCGCGCCACTTGGCAAAATCCGCGCCCAGCTTCTTGTACTCAGCCAGCCGCTCGCGCAACCCGTCGAGGCCCTCGGTCACGGTTTCGCCGGGCGCGCCGGCAAGGTTTTTGGCGCCGGCATCGACTTTGATGCCGGCGAGAATGCCGTTTTTCTTCAGCACTTCGACAAACGGGGTGCCGTCCTGCGCCGCCTGGCGGATCGTCTCGTCATACAGAATCATGCCGCTGATGAATTGCGACAAGCCGTCGGCGGTGATCAACAGGTCGCGATAAGCGCGGCGGGTTTCAACTTTGGATTCGATCCCGATCGAATCGAAACGCTTCTTGATCGTGCCGCCGGATTCGTCGATCGCCAGTATGCCTTTGCCCGGGGCAACCATGGCTGCCGCAGTCGCGGCGAGTTCGCGTTCAAACATGTTGGTCTCCTGCTGGATTACGTGAGTCGTGTCAGGACGGGGGGAAAGATCTCATTTTAACGCCATTCCAAAACCGGCGTGCATCATAAGCGCCGATGCTCGCCTTGGGGGATTTTGGCGAACATCGTCATGACCGCCGATGCTCGCCTACTTTGACAATCTTCATGGTATTCGTGCCGCCGGCCTTGCCGAACGGCTCGCCGATCGTCAGGATAATGTAGTCGCCATGGTTGACCGCGCCGCGCTTGAGCAGCTCGTCTTCCGCCATGTGCAACGCGCGTTCCGGGTTGCGTGCGCCCTTGAACTTGACCGGGTAGACGCCGCGGAACAGCGTTACGCGGCGGCGCGTCTCGACCACGGACGATAAGGCATAGATCGGCACGTTCGAATTCATGCGCGACATCAACAGCACGGTCTTGCCGCTCTGGGTCATCGCCGCAATGGCCTTGATATTGAGGCTGTTGGCAGTGAAAACGGTCGCGCGCGCGATCGCCGCCTCGAGACCCGCCGGCGGCTCGTCGCGCCGCCGTTCGGTAATCAAAGCTTCGTCTTTTTCGGCTTCCAGGCAGACTCGCGCCATCGCCGCAATGGTCTCGACCGGATATTTGCCGATCGCGGTTTCGGCCGACAGCATCACCGCGTCGGTGCCGTCGAGCACCGCATTCGCAACGTCGGATACTTCAGCGCGCGTCGGAATCGGGTTGCTGATCATCGACTCCATCATCTGCGTTGCCGTGATCACCAGCCTGTTGCGGTCGCGAGCCATGCGGATCATGCGTTTCTGCAGCGCGGGGACCGCGGCGTCACCGATCTCAACCGCGAGATCGCCGCGCGCGACCATGACCAGGTCCGAGGCATCGAGGATTTCCGCCAGCGCGGGAACCGCCTCGGCGCGCTCGATTTTGGCGCAGATCATGCTTTTGCCACCGGCCTTCAGCATCAGGTCGCGGGCCCACTGGATATCGGCGCCCGAGCGCGGGAATGAAACCGCGAGGAAATCCGCCTTCAGTTGCGCGGCAGTCTTGATGTCCTGCACGTCCTTCGCAGTCAGCGCCGGCGCGGTCAGTCCGCCACCCTTGCGGTTGATGCCCTTGTTGTTCGACAGCTCGCCGCCCTGCTCGACCAGGCAGAAAATGCGCGGGCCCTTGACCTCAACCACCCCGAGCACGATGCGTCCGTCGTCGAGCAGCAGCGTGTCGCCGGGCGAGACATCCTTCGGCAGATTCTGGTAATCGAGTCCGACGCGGCCCGCGTCGCCGAGCTTGCACTCGGCGTCGAGCACGAATTTATCCCCCGTGCTGAGCGTGACACGGTCGTGCTCGAAGCGGCCGATGCGAATCTTGGGGCCCTGCAGATCGACCAGCACCCCGACCGAGCGGCCCGCTTTGCGCGCCAACGCGCGCACCAGCTCGACGCGCTCGACATGTTCCCTCGCTGTCCCATGGGAAAAATTCATACGCACCACGTCGAGACCGGCTTCGATCATGCGTGTGAGCGTCTGCTTGTCGCTCGAGGCAGGGCCGAGCGTGGCGACGATCTTGGTGCGGCGGGGGATCAAATCAGGGATCGCGTTAATGCGCGCGCTGCTCGAGGATTTCGACCGCCGGCAGCGGCTTGCCCTCGAGAAACTCCAGGAACGCGCCGCCGCCGGTCGAGATGTACGAAACTTTGTCGGTGACGCCGTATTTGGCGATGGCCGCGAGCGTATCGCCGCCGCCGGCGATCGAGAAAGCTTTCGATGCGGCGATGGCGCGCGCGATGCAAGCCGTGCCGGCGCCGAACTGATCGTATTCAAATACGCCGACCGGCCCGTTCCACACGATGGTACCGGCCTGCGCGATTATTTCCGCCAGCAGGGCCGCAGTCCTGGGGCCAATGTCGAGGATCAGGTCGTCGGGGGCAACTTCAGATACCGGCTTGGTGGTCGCGACCGCGTCGGCTGCAATTTGCTTTGCGCATACCACATCGACGGGAATCGGCACCTCGCCGCCTCGGCCCTTCGCTGTGGCGATGATGTCCCGCGCTTCCTGCGCCAATCCGGCCTCGGCAAGCGACTTGCCGATCGCATAGCCAGCAGCGAGGATGAAAGTATTCGCAATGCCGCCGCCCACGATCAGCCGGTCGACTTTTGCTGCGAGCGATTTCAGGATGGTCAGCTTGGTCGAAACCTTGGAACCGGCGACAATCGCAATGAGCGGCCGCCGCGGCTGCTGCAGCGCCTTGCCGAGCGCATCAAGCTCGGCCGCCAGCAGCGGGCCGGCGCAGGCGACGGGCGCGTATTTCGCGATACCGTGCGTCGTGGCTTCCGCGCGGTGCGCGGTGCCGAATGCGTCATTGACATAGACGTCGCACAATGCCGCCATTTTTCTGGCGAGCGCGTCGTCGTTCTTTTTTTCGCCTTTATTGCAGCGGCAGTTCTCGAGCAGCACCACCGCTCCCGGCTTGACGTCGACTGCGTTGACCCAGTCGCGTTGGAGCGGGACCGGCACCGCGAGCAGCTCGGACAGCCGCTGCGCGATCGGCGCCAGCGAGTCTGCGGGCTTCACCTCGCCTTCGGTCGGGCGTCCGAGGTGCGAGGTCACCATCACCGCCGCGCCGGCCTTGAGCGCGTAATGAATCGCCGGCACCGAAGCGCGAATGCGCGTGTCGTCGGTAATCCGGCCGCTCGCGTCCTGCGGCACGTTGAGGTCGGCGCGGATGAACACTCGCTTGCCGGCGAGGTTCAGGTCGGTCATTTTAATTACGTTCATCGGGTGAAGCGTGAGGCGTTAGGCGCGAGGAACATGGGTGTTCTTCGCACCTCACCCGGTTATCTTGCATTCATCAGCGCGACAGTGACGTCGAGCATGCGATTGGAGAAGCCCCATTCATTGTCGTACCACGCCAGAGCCTTGACCAGCGTGCCTCCGGTGACTTTGGTCAGCGTCGCGTCGAAAATGCTGGAAGCCGGGTTATGGTTGAAATCGACCGATACCAGCGGTCCCTGGTTGTATTCCAGTATGCCTTTTAACTCGCCGGCGGCGGCCGCTTTCATCACCGCATTGACTTCCTCGACGCTGGTCGCGCGCGCCGCCGTGAAAACGAGATCGACCAGCGACACGTTGATGGTCGGCACGCGCACCGCAAAACCATCGAGCTTGCCATTGAGTTCCGGCAGCACCAGCCCGACCGCAGCAGCGGCGCCGGTCTTGGTCGGAATCATCGACATCGTCGCCGAGCGCGCGCGGCGCAAATCTTCGTGATAGACGTCGGTCAGCACCTGGTCGTTGGTGTAAGAGTGCACCGTCGTCATCAGGCCGTGCACAACGCCGATCTTGTCGTGCAGCACCTTCACCATCGGCGCGAGACAATTGGTGGTGCACGACGCGTTCGAGATCACGGTGTGGCTGGCCTTGAGACTCTGGTGGTTGACGCCATAGACCACCGTCGCATCAATGTCCTTGCCGCCGGGCGCCGAAATGATGACTTTCCTGGCGCCACCCTTGAGGTGCGCACCGGCTTTTTCCTTGCCGGTGAAAAGTCCCGTACACTCGAGCACAACGTCGACGCCGAGCGCGCCCCACGGCAATTCGGCCGGATTGCGTTGCGCCAGCACTTTGATCCGGTCGCCATTGACGACCATGAAT
>JACPTJ010000029.1 GCA_016192835.1 Betaproteobacteria bacterium | reverse complement strand
CGGTCTTGAGCGTGCCGGCGATCATCTGGAAGTTCTGCTTGAGCGTGAGTTCGCCTTGCGGCAAGCGCCACGTGCCCGCGACCTTGGCCGGCACTATCCACAGGTAGGCGGTACGGCCATCGAACGAGTCGGTCTGGTCGGCGGTCCATTCCTCCATCGTAAACGCATGCGAGACGATGCGCGTGCCGGGCTTGAGGTTGAGTATTTTCGGGCGCAACTTGACATTGAGCTGTGGCAGCAAATACATGGTGATCACGGTTGCCTGCGAAAAATCGCTTTCGAAAATATCGGCCTTCATGAAACTGGCTTTGCCGCTGACGCCTTCCTTCGCGGCGTTGAGCTTGGAGAGCTCGACCATGTCGGGGTTGTATTCGATGCCGAGCGCGCGCGCGCCGCGTTTCGCCGCGGTGATCACGGTGCGGCCGTCGCCCGAGCCGAGGTCGATCACATAGTCATTGGCGGTGACTTTCGCCATATCCATCATTTTTTCCACCAGCGCCTGCGGCGTGGGCACCCAGATCACGTCTTTGCCTTCCTGACCGACCTGGGGTTCGAACGGTTTTTGCGCGGGCTGCGCCTGCGCGAAAACCGTGGCCGCAATCAGCGCCAGCCACAGCGACAATAAAGACCGGCGTATAAAAAGCGCTGCAATCATGCTGGTTCTCCGTTGATGGGTTGAAATGAAACAGCGAATATGGGCTTTCTGCCATCACTGGCTTTGGGCGATGATACCGGATTGACGGCGCGCAGAGTGGCGCTCCAGTTCGAAACGGCGCTGCCGGCTTTGACGCTGCCCTCGATGCGGCTGCCGCTCACCCGCCCGCTGTAGACGGCGCCTCCGGCGCTGAAACTCAACTGGTCGCCGCGCAGCCTGCCATTCGTAATCTGCAGGTTATTGCTGGCGGTTTTGAGCGTGCCGGTGACTATCTGGAAGCTCTGCCTGAGCGTGAGCTCGCCTTGCGCGAGCTGCCAGGTGCCTTCGACTTTTGCCGGGACGATCCACAAGCGGGCCGTGCGGTAATAGTTGGAGCTTTCGTCTCCTGCCGTGGCCGTACCATCCTCCTGCCATTCGCCCATCGTGAACGTGTTCGACACGATGCGCGTGCCGGGCTTGAGGCCGAGGATTTTCGGGCGCAGCTTGAGGTTGATGTCCGGCAGCAGGAACATGGTAATCACGGTCGCCTGCGAAAAATCGCTTTCGAACAGATCGGCTTTCGCAAAGCTGGCCTTGCCGGCAACACCTTCGCTGACCGCGCTGCGCTTGGAGAGCTCGACCATGTCGGGGTTGTATTCGATGCCGAGCGCGCGTGCGCCGCGCTTGGCCGCAGTAATCACGGTGCGGCCGTCGCCCGAACCAAGGTCAATTACATAGTCGCTGGCGGTGACTTTCGCCAGGTCGAGCATTTTCTCGACCAACTCCTGCGAGGTGGGCACCCACACCACGTCCTTGCCGTCCTGGCCAATGCTCGGCTCGAACGGTTTTGGCGCGGGCTGCGCCTGCGCAAAAACGCCGGTGACAAGAACGCATAATAACAGCGCTGACAGTGACTGACGCAGGAAACTCGATGGTGACATTGGATTCTTCCGTATAGTGGTTGATGATAGGGAATCGGCGGTCATGCGAAACGCGCTAGCGCATGGTGGCCGGCGCCGGACCGGCTGCGCCCCGGGTTGCACTCCACTTCGTTTCGGTGGCACCGGACTTGACTGTGCCCTCGATCGAATTGGCGCGGACGTTGCCGCGGTATGCGGCGCCGCTGGCGCTGAATGTGATCTGATCGCCGCGCAGCCGGCCGCCGCTGATCGGAACGGTGCGCTCACCGGTTCTGAGCGTGCCGGTGAGCATCTGGAAATTCTGCACGAGCGCGAGTTCGCCCTGCGGCAGCTGCCACACGCCGGCGGCTTTTGCCGGCACGATCCACAGGAACGCGGTCTTGCCCTCGACCGTTGCAGTACGGTCGGCCTTCCACTCGCCCATGTCGAACGCGTGCGACACCACGCGCGTGCCCGGTTTGAGATCGAGGATTTTCGGGCGCAGTTTGAGATTGATGTCCGGCAGCAGATACATGGTCAGGACGGTGGCATCGCTGAAGTCCGTTTCGAACAGGTCGGCCTTCATGAACCTGACCTTGCCGGCGAGGCCCTCTTTCGCCGCGGCGCGGGTGCTGTATTCGACCATGTCCGGGTTGTATTCGATCCCCAACGCGCGCGCCCCGCGCTTCGCGGCGGTGATCACGGTGCGGCCATCGCCCGAACCGAGGTCGATCACAGTGTCGCGGGCGGTGACTTTCGCCAAATCGAGCATTTTATTCACCACCGCCTGCGGAGTCGGCAGCCAGACGACATCCTTGCCTTCCTGGTAGGGCTTGGGCTCGTATTCTTTCGCGGCGGGCTGCGCCTGTGCAAGCGCAGCGGCGGCCAGCCACAAAAACGCGGCCGCGACAACCCGCGGATGTTGCATCACGATCATGATCAATCTCCTCTTCGACAAAACTCAGAATAGCGCGGCTCGCCGGCCGCGCCCTGGATGAGCGCATTAATTTCCCGCAAACCCCGTGTTATTGACGATTACGAAACCAGACAACAGTCCGGTTTCGCTCGACGCTCCCCTCGCCCTCCGGGAGAGGGGCTGGGGGTGAGGGATCGAGCGATGTAACGAAGTTACGTAATGCTCGATGATCGGCGGCAGACAACTCATTGGAACTCGGCAGTTGCGGAGAGCGCGAGCGCGTCCTGGTCATCCATTACCCACAGCTTGGCCGATTTGCCGTCGGCCGAGGGCTTGCCGCACACCACGAGTGGGCGGTTGACGAACATCGGCCGCACGTTGCGCGACGAAAGGTATTTGAGCGGCGTCGCCGCGTAGGCGCGGGCAAGCTCGAACACGAGCAGCGTCGTGAGCGCGCCGTTCATCACGAGGTCGGGATAGCCTTCAACCTGTGTTACGTACGGATGATCGTAGTGTATGCGGTGGCCGTTGAAGGTGAGAGCCGAGAAGCGAAACAGCATCACCGGATCGGGCGTCACCGTTTGTTGCCATGCCGCGTTATTCGGCGCCGGTTGCGGCGCGGGCGCCGGGGCGTTCGGGGCGGGCTCTTCACGGTAAACGATGTCCTGCTCTTCGCTGATCGCGATGCCGCGCGGGCTCGAAATGTCGGTAGCAACGGTGACGAACACCATCTGGCCGGTGCGTCCCTGCTTGAGGATGATGTCTTTGATGGTCGACTCGCGCCTGACCTCGTCGCCGACCCTCAAGGCGGCGTGGATCGTGATGCGCTTGCCGGCGAACATGCGGCGCGGCAGCGGCACCGGCGGAAGGAAGTTGCCGCGCTGCGGGTGGCCGTCGGCGCCGATCTGCCCCTGGCGCACGATGCGCGCAAACAGGATCGAATGCCAGCCGGCAGGCAGTGCGTCGCCCGGCTTTGGCAGCGGGTCGTCACGGTCGAGCGTCGCCGCGAGCCGCTGCACGGCAGGGATCGTGACGTAGTCGAGGTCCGATTCGCGCCGGCCGATCCACTGCTTGAGCTTTTCAAGATTCTGCGTCACGCCACCTGCCTCCTGCGATGTGCTTAATTTTAGCAATCTTTGCGCGTTGCCAGCCCGGATATTTCCCCGGACCTGACGTCCCGCCGCTCTCGTCCTCGCTTTTCGGTCCGCCTTGGCGTCCGATTCCCTGTCAGACCGGGGCGACTGGCGGAAATGGGGTTTCTCCTTGGCGGCGACGCGAGACGCGGGCGTATACTGACCGACGCTTTGTAACGATGTCAATCAGAAACCGGCATAACAGAGGAGCTGGAGCCAACATGCAGTGGAAATTCGAACTACTCATGAAACCGCCCGCCGTGCCACTGACCGAAGGCCCCGTGTGGGATGGCGAGCATTTGTACTTCACGCACATCCGCGCGAGCCGCATCATGCGCTACGACCCCGGGAGCGGCGTGATCGCGGAGGCGCGCGCCGGCACCAACCGCACCAACGGCCTCGCCTTCGACGCCGAGGGGCGGCTCTTCGGCTGCTGCTCGGGCGGGCGGGCGATCGTGCGCCTCGATTCCGACGGCAAAAACGCCGTCATCGCTGACCGCGTCGAGGGCAGGCGGCTCAATACGCCGAACGATCTCGCGATCGACCGCAAGGGGCGCATCTGGTTCACCAACCCGGTGAACGAAGGCAACTGGGACAAGACGGAGCAGATGGAGCTCGACAACAAGTCGGTGATCCGGTGCGATCCGCAGAAGGACGGCAGTTACACCACCACGCGCGTGACGTTCGACACCACGATGCCGAACGGCATCCTGGTATCGCAGGACCAGAGCACGCTCTACGTCGCCGAGAGCGGCTATGCGAGAGGCATCGCGCGCGAGCTGCGCGCCTACCCGATCAAGGACGACGGCAGCCTCGGCACTTACACCACGCTTTTCACCTGGGGAGAGGACGCGCGCGGCGTGCATCGCGGAATCGACGGCATGTGCCTCGACCGGGACGGCAACATCGTCGCGACCAGCGGCTGGGAAGTGAGCGGGCCGGGGCCGATGATCACCGTGTTCTCACCCACCGGCCGCGTGTTGGAGACGCATCCGGTGCCGGCGATCCGTCCGACCAACTGCTGCTTCGGCGGCCGGGACATGACGACACTCTTCGTCACCACTACGCAAGGCCACTTCTTCAAAGCCGAGACGAACCGCGTGGGATGGGTAATGTATCCGTAAACGGTCACCTTACCGCGCGAATTGCGCCATCACGGCCTTTTCGTGGGCGAGCAGTTTCTGCACGCTTGGGCGCTCGAGCATGCGCTTGTAGTGGGCGGCGCAGTTGCCGAATTCCTTGAGATCGAGCTTGAAGGACAGAGCACGCTTGAAGCACCAGAAGAAATACGCGTCGACCGCGGTGAAGTGCGCGCAGAGCCACTCGCGGCCTGCGAGCAGCTTATCGGCGAGCGCAAAATCCTCGAACAGCTGCTGGTTGGCGACGCGCTTCACGCGTTCCTCGGAGCCGGGCAGATCGCAGGAGTTCTGTGGCCGCACGTTGGGCGTCAGGTGCGGATGTATGCCGGAGGCGCACCAGGACATCAGCGAGACCGCCTTGATTTCCTCCTTGGGATCCGCCGGCAGGAGCTTCGCATGGGGGAACTGCCGCGCGATCCAGATCTGGATTGCGACGTTTTCCGTCAGCGGCTCGCCGTCGATCACGAGCACGGGAACCTTGTGCTTGGGATTGAGCGCCAGAAACTCGGGACTCCGGTTCTGGCCGCTGCGCGAATTGATGTTCCTCACGTCGAATCCTGCCCCGGCCTCGGTGAGCGCGATGTAAGGCACCGTCGCGCAGGTTTGCGGGCCGTAGAAAAGAGTCAGTTGCATGGTTGTCTCCTGGAGCTTCAGCTGAACGCCGATTGGCCTACACGATCCGGTTGAACCAAAGCAGCGACAGCGCTGCCGCAAGCAGCACCATCACCGCCGCCGTCGCGGCCAGGAGCGCCGTGATCTCGGTTTCCTTTTTCTCGAGGACGAGCCGGGAGTTCAGCGACTTGTAGATCTTCACCAGATCCGTCGCGGTGCCCGCGTAGAAATATTCGCCGTGGGTCACGTTGGCGATGTTCTTCAGCGTCTCCTCGTCGAGGCGCACGCGCATCGACCAGCCTTCGAAGCCGATGATCTCGCCGTCCTTGGTGCCGACCCCGACGGTGAAAACGCGCACGCCGCGGTCGGCGGCCATGCGGGCTGCTTCGAGCGAGTCGGGGCCCGTCGTGCGCTGGCCGTCCGTGAGCAGGATGATCGCGCCGGAGGTGTAGGAGCCGGGCGGAACCGGCTTGAATTCCTTCTTTTCCGCTTCGCGCGCCTGATCGCGCAGGAAGCCGCGCCGGGCATCGCGGCCGTAGATCAGTTTCGACACGTCGATGCCGGCATTCGGAAACAGCGTGGCGAGAGAGACGATGATGCCGCTGCCGATCGCGGTGCCGCGCTGCAGTTGGAAGCGATCGATGGACGTGATGATGTCCTCGCGGTTGCGCGTGGGAGTTTGCACGAGCGCAGCCGTGGCGGCGAACGAAACCACGCCGATGCGCGTGGTTGGCGGCTGCTCGGCGACGAATGCCTTCGCGGCGGCCTGCGACGCGGCCAGCCGGTTGGGCTGCACGTCGGTTGCGCGCATGCTTCCGGAGACGTCCATCGCGAGGATCACGGTTTCGTGCTGGGACGGCAGGGTTATGACGGCGACGGGACGGCCCACTGCGACGAACATCGTCGTGAGCGCAAGCAGGATCAACAGCGGCGGCACGTGACGCCGGACGTTCCGGCCCGCGTCCATCGCCTCTTTCACGATGCTGAGGCTCGCATAGCGCAGCGCGACCTTCTTCCTGCGGCGCAGCAGGACCACGTACCCGGCCACCAGGAGCGGCACGGCGAGCAGCAGCCAGAGCGTCTCAGGCCACAGAAATTTCACGGTTCTCCCGCAGGTGCTGCGGCAGGCTGCCGCCCGCCGCCAGTTGGCTGCGGCGCTTGCGCAGATCGGCGAAGCGCAGTATCGCGTCGCCCAGATCCGTGTCGGTCGCGAGCTCGAGGGCATCCACGCCGGCGTGGCGCAGCGCCGTGCGAAGTTCGGCCTCGCGCCGCTCTGCCGCCGCGCCGAAGCGTGTGCGGAAAGCCCGGTCGTGCGTGTCGACGAAAATCTGTTCGCCGGTCTCGGCGTCCTGAACGACGACGAGGCCCAGATCGGGCAGGTTCATCTCCAACGGGTCGTAAAGCCGCACCGCCACGACCTCGTGACGCTGCGCGAGATGCGCGAGCGGTTCGGCCCACCCGGGCTGGCTGATGAAATCGGAGATGATGAAAACGAGCGATCTTCGCCGCATGACCTGGAACGCGGTTTGCAGCAGGTCGCCGAGGTTCGTTTCGACCGAGCGGGGAAGCTCCGGTCTCGCGAGCATGGTGTGCAGAATATGCAGCACCTGACGCCGGCCGCTGCGCGCCGGAATCACCGTATCCACCCGGTCGCCGTAGAACATCGCCCCGACACGGTTGCCGTGGCGGGTCAGAACCCGCGCGAGCACGGTCACGAAATCGGTCGCTACACCGCGCTTTTTTACGTGTGTCGAACCGAAGTTCACCGAAGGACTCAAGTCGAGCAGGAACCACGCGTTGACTTCGCGCTCCTCGTTGTACTCCCTGACGAACGGCGTATCCAGACGCGCGGTGACGTTCCAGTCGATGTAGCGCACATCGTCGTGATACTGGTATTCGCGCAGATCGGCGAGGTCGAAGCCGAAACCGCGGAACAGCGTTCGATAATCGCCGTGCAGCAGGCCGTCAAGCCGTCGCAGCACCGTCCAGTCGAGCCGCCGCAGGACGTTCTCAGCCGTTTGCGCCGATTTGGACATGGGTTTGCAGGGGTTTTTCGGGAGGAGCGATGGTCTGCATGACGCGCTCGATCAACCGGTCCGGCGTCTGCGCATCCGCGAGCGCCTCGTAGGTAAGCACGAGCCGGTGGCGGAACACGTCGGGCACGAGATCCGTCACGTCCTCCGGCAGCGCGTAGTGGCGTCCGCGCAGATACGCGAGCGCCCGCGCGCACTCGATGAGATGGATGGACGCCCGCGGACTCGCGCCGTAGGAGATGTATTTGCCAAGGTCGGCGATGCCGTAGCGATCCGGATCCCGGGTCGCGCCAGCCAGCCGCACCGCGTACTGAACGAGCGACGGATCCACATAGGAGGTCCGGCACTCGCGCTGCAGCGCCGAGATCTGCTCCGTCGAAGCCACGGCGCTGACGTGGGCCGCCGCGCCCGTGACGCGCTGGACGATGACGATCTCCTCGGCCTCGCTGGGGTAACCGACCAGCACCTTCATCATGAAGCGGTCCACCTGCGCCTCGGGCAGCGGGTAGGTGCCCTCGGTTTCGATCGGATTCTGCGTCGCCATCACCAGGAACGGTTCGGACACCGGATGGGTCTCGCCGGCAATGGTGACCTGGCGTTCCTGCATCACCTCGAGCAACGCGCTTTGCACCTTCGCCGGCGCCCGATTGATCTCGTCGGCGAGCAGCAGGTTGGTGAACACGGGCCCCAGCGAGGTGGCGAATTCGCCGGTCTTCTGGTTGTAGATGCGGGTTCCGACCAGATCCGCCGGTACGAGATCGGGCGTGAACTGGATGCGTTTGAAGGTGCCGTGAACGGCTCTTGCGAGCGTTTTGATGGTGAGCGTCTTGGCGAGCCCGGGCACTCCCTCCACGAGCAGGTGGCCCTGCGCGAGCATGGCGATCATCACCCGCTCAAGGAAATGATCCTGGCCGACCACGATTTTTTTTACCTCGTAGAGGATGCGCTCCATGAGGCTGGAAACGTCGGACCGCGTGTCGTCTCTGATGTCCATGCGTTGCTTTCCGGATGTAATGCCGCTAAAACGGCGAAATTCCCACTGCCGCCGCCGCGTTCTCGATGGGTACTGCGAAGCCGATGCCGATGAACACGCCCTGGTCCGACGGGTTCAGGACGGCGGTCACGATGCCCACCACTTCGCCGTCTGCGGTCACCAGCGGGCCGCCCGAGTTGCCGCGATTGACTGCGGCATCGAACTGGATGAGATTGGTGAGCAGACGTTTGCCTTCCGGTGAGCGGTACTCGCGCCTGAGACCTGAAACCACGCCCGCTGACACCGACGGCCCGATGCCGAAGGGAAAGCCAACGGCAACGACGCGGTCCCCCATCGCGAGATCCTGCGTGGACCGCATGGTCGCTGCGGCGAGATCGTCCGGAATCGTCTTCGCCTGCAGCACGGCGAGATCGTGTTCAGGCGCGGTGCCGGTGACGACCGCGTCGGATTCGAGCCCGTCGGCGAACGTCACCCGTATCCGGTCGAATCCCCGTACGACGTGCAGATTGGTGAGTATGATCCCCTTGTCGACGATTACGACCCCGGTGCCGATGCCATGCACGGTATCGGCCTCCGTCTCCGTGTCCTTCGCCAGCGACAATCCCTCCACGCGAACCACCGAGTGCTGCACGGCCTCATAGGCTTTCGACGCCGGGGAGGGCAGGACCTTATTCTCGAGCGTGTGCAGCACCGCGGCGTCGATGTCCTGCTGGACGATCGGGCGCGGCGCGGGCCGGATCGCCGCATAACCGGAGACGATCAGCAGCGCGAGGAGCGCGCTCGCGGCAATCGTCAGAAGGCGTTCATGGCGTTCGCAGAACCGCTGCCACGAGGCGCGAGCAACCCGGCCGGAAGGGTGCTCCCGCGCCGTTTCCCTCTGCGGCACGCTGGCGGATGACTGCGATGCGGCTGCCCGCGGCGGCTTGCTGCTGCTGTAAAGCGGTATCTTTCTCACCGTTGGCCTCTCCGGCTCACTTCCCGTTCTCACGCCCTGCGAACGCTACCACGGCGAGGGCCGCGCGGTAAATAATATTCACAACCTGTTGGTCGAACAAAACTGAAGGCAGGGGGAAAGGAGGTTTGGCCGTCTCATTTGTTGCCTTTCTGTCTGCGGTCCCATTGGAGACAGGACAGGCGACCCGTCCTCAGTCGGTTTGCACGAACCCGATGCGGCGCTTCCTCGCGGGCTCGGGCGGGGCCATGAGCTGGCGGATGGCTTCCAGGATGCCGGCGATGGCGTGGTCGTGGGTGGCGAGCTTGCGCTCCAGGCGCGATTCCAGCTCGTCGAGCCGCCTGGCAAGTTCCTTGTGTGTGGCGAGCGCCTCGCGCAACTCGACGAAGGCGCGCACGACATACAGGCTCACTTCCACCGCGCGCGGGGTGTTGAGGACGGAGGCCGCCATCAGTGCCCCGTGTTCGGTGAAGGCGAACGGCATCGTCGGGGAAAACTTGAGCCGCCGGAGGTGGTCACAATTTGCAACCACCTCGTCCCGCTCGGCGCGACTGAGCCGGAATACAAAATCTTTCGGGAAGCGCTCCGCGTTGCGCTTAACCTGTTGATTCAGGCGCTTGGTGGGCACGTCGTAGAGCGCGGCGAGATCGGCGTCGATCATGGCCTTCTGGCCGCGGATGACGAGGATTTGCCGGGCGATGCGCGCGGTGACGACGAGCGCCGCAGCTTCAGTTTTCTTCGCGATGGTGTTCTCCCGCTACCGGTATTTCCTGAACTGTCCGACCACCACTCCGAATATCTCGACGTCGCCTTTGGGACGAATGACGGGATAAGCCTTGTTCTCCGGCCGCAATACGACACGGCCCCGCTCGCGCTCGAACCGCTTCAGCGTGAACTCGTTGTCGATGACGGCAACAACGATATCACCGGTGTTAGCGGAATCGCGCTTCTCCACGACGACCGTGTCGCCCGGGTGGATGCCGGCGTCGATCATCGAATCGCCCTTCACCTTGATGAAGACCGTTTTCGACGGGTTCGAGACCAGATGCTCATCTATGGTCAGCGTATCGGGGGCAATGTCGGGCGCCGGGGTCGGCTGGCCGGCTCGCACGCTCTCGGCCACGGGGCGCTCGAAAAAACGCCGCCCCGGCTTTAGACGCCGGTCCGGCGTGCTTTCGACATAGTCATCTGCCTTCAGGCGCAGAACCAGATCCGCGACCGATGCCTTCGAGTTCAGCCCGACAAGCGCGCCGATCCTCGCGTAGGACGGCAGAATCCGATGCCGGGCGTAGTAGTCCTGCAGCCGCGCGAGATGTTGACCGTCGTTTGCCATGGGGATACGATACCGAACGATCGTTCGTCTGTCAAAGAGGGCTAATTTTTGCTGAGGCCAGATTGCGCGCGTTGTCCGGTGGGCGGGGTCTTTATAGAGGGTGAGGAGAGCTTGTAACCGGAACAAGGAAGCAACATCTGTATTGGCTCATATTTGTCGCACACCATCCCCTCGCCATGCAGTTCTGGGACGAGATTCGAAACGTCTCGGATCAAAAATCGCTGGACCTTTGAGGCGTTGCCATGACCACGATAAGTAGGATCGAATGGACCGAACAGACTTGGAACCCGACGGTAGGTTGCACGAAAATTTCGCCCGGATGCAAACATTGTTATGCGGAAGTGATGGCCCGCCGGCTTAAAGCGATCGGCGTAAAAGGCTATGAAAACGGCTTCCGCCTGACCTTGATGCCGGAGCGGCTTGCGGAGCCGTTGGAACGCCGCAAACCGACTGTGTATTTCGTAAACTCCATGTCCGACCTATTCCACGAGAAAGTGCCGCTCGATTACATCCGGCGCGTATTCGACGTCATGGCACACGCGCCGCAGCATACGTTTCAGGTGCTGACCAAGCGCGCGGAACGCATGGCGGAGTTCTGCCGTGGCGTTGATGTGCCCGCAAACGCTTGGCTCGGCGTGTCCGTGGAAAATCGTAAGCATGGCGTTCCCCGGATCGACATACTTCGAACGATCGACGCCAAGGTGCGTTTTCTCTCTGTTGAACCACTGCTTGAAGATTTGGGTGCGATCGACCTTGAGGGAATTCATTGGGTCATCGTCGGTGGCGAGTCAGACCACAAGGCCCGCCCCATGCGGAAAGAATGGGTGGACAGCGTCAAACGGCAATGCGACCAGGCCGAGGTCGCGTTCTTCTTCAAGCAATGGGGAGCGTGGGGTGCCGACGGCCAAAAGAGGTCAAAGAAAGCAAACGGCCGAACCTATCACGGGAGAATTTTCGATTCCATGCCAAATGTAATGCCGGCGAGTGTTTGCTGATTTGGTCGCGAGGTTCCCGTCGATGGCTACGGCGCAGAGCCGGCAACTTCACGGTGCATGCTGCGCGCCGCCGATGCAGCCTGGGGTGTTGTGGCTTTGATCAGCGAACCGACGTCAGGCAGGGTCCGGCATTGGCTCAGCAGATCGTGCAGTTGTTGCGCACCACGCTCGCCCAGCACGCGGCCTGCGCTGTCCATGAATTTTTCGGCGCGCTCGGCTTCGGACATCGGCCAGGCGGGCGATCCGGGCGTGTGTTCAACGCGCACGGTGAAGCGGCCGCGCCGGGTCGCGATCGCCACGTCGGTATAACCGATGAGTCCGGAATAGATCTTGCTGTCCTCGATCCG
>JACPTJ010000492.1 GCA_016192835.1 Betaproteobacteria bacterium | reverse complement strand
GTCGCGCGCCGACTCGCCGGTGGGAAAGTTTCTCGAGCGCAATCCGCAGGGCGGAATACACCATTTCTGTCTCGCCGTCGATGATGTCGCTGCGGCATCCGCTGCGATCACGGCGCGGGGGGCGCGCGTGCTCGGTGACGGCACGCAGAAAAACGTGCACGGCGAGCGCATCGCATTCGTGCACCCGCGGGATTTTCTCGGCGCGCTGGTCGAACTGGAAGAGCGAAGTACGTTGAACGTTGTACGTTGATCGTTGATCGAATCACCAATCACGAGCCACGACTATGCGCGTCTCCTCACAACAGCTCGAAGCCTTCATCACGCGCGCATTGGTCGCGGCCGGTATTTCCGGGGCGGAATCAAAAAGCATCGCCGAACTGATGGCGCGCGCCGACCTGAACGGCGCCGACGGCCATGGCGTGTTCCGCCTGCCGCAGTACGTGCGCCGCATCAAGGGCGGCGCGGTCAACCTCAAGCCCGATATCCGCGTCGAACGCGAGGCGCCGGGAATGGCGCTCATCGATGGCGACAACGGCATGGGGCATCTGGTGATGCGCTTCGCCACCGAGAAAGCGATCGAGAAGGCAAAGAGCGCGGGCGTGGCGTGGGTCGGCGTCAAATGGAGCAACCACGCCGGGCCGGCATCGCTGTACGCGAGCATGCCGATCGCGCACGACATGATCGGGCTCTATCTGGCGGTGGGCAACGCGAATCACCTGCCCGCGTGGGGTGGCATCGACATGTTGCTGTCCACCAATCCGATTGCAGTCGGCGTGCCTGCCGGCGCAGAGCCGCCGATCGTGCTCGACATGGCGACCACAGTCGCCGCCTATGGCAAGGTCAAGACCGCCGCGCAGCGCGGCGAGGCGATGCCCGAAGGCTGGATGATAGACCGCGAGGGCCGCCCGCTCACCGATCCCAGGCGCGCGGATGAGGGTTTCCTGCTGCCGATCGGCGGCTACAAAGGCTATGGACTGGCGCTGGTATTCGGTCTGCTTGCCGGCACGCTCAACGGCGCGGCGATGGGCCGCGACGTGGTCGATTTCAACCACGACGACACCACGCCTACCAATACCGGCCATGCAATCGTTGCGATCTCGCTCGCCGCATTCGGCGACGTCGCTGATTTCAAGCGCCGCGTGGATGAGCTGGTGCGCGACATCCGCGCTTCCAAGCGCCTGCCCGGCGTCGACGCAATCCGCCTGCCCGGCGAGCAGAGCCACGCCAAGCACGAGGAAAGAATGCGGCTCGGCATTCCGCTACCGGATCCCTTACTCAAAAGCCTAAATCAGCTCGCCGCCGGTCTCGGGATCGCGGGGCTGTAACCGCCGCACGGCCGTATCGCACAGTGGATGGGGACCGCGCACGGCACACTCTGGAAAGCACGCATGATTTTCTGGGGCACGCTGCTGGTACTGATTGCGTGGCTGTTGTGGTACATGGTTGCGGTACCCGGCAAGTCGTACTCCGGTGCGCTGCCGCCGTTAAGCGAGGAGCAGGCCGCGCTACGCGACAGCCTGCGGCGTCACGTGTTCGCGGTCGGCAGCCGCGAACGCAACCTCTGGCAACCGGCCGCACTCGAAGTCGCGGCCCGTTACATTGAAGATACGTTGACCGGTTTCGGATACACGCCGTCGGCCCAGCGCTTCACGACCGACGGCGTTGCGGTCCGCAATATCGAAGTCGAGATTGCAGGCAGCGCACGCACCGGCGAAATCGTGATCGTTGGCGCGCACTACGATTCTGTGCAGGGCGCGACCGGCGGCAACGACAACGGCTCAGGCGTGGCTGCAGTGCTCGAGCTGGCGCGGCTTGCGCGCCACTTGAAGCCCGCACGCACGCTGCGATTTGTGCTGTTCGTGGACGAGGAGCCGCCGTTTTTCAAGAGCGGTGAAATGGGCAGCCGCAAGTATGCGCGGCGCGCCAGGGAGCGCGGCGAGAATATTGTCGCCATGTTTTCGCTCGAAACCATCGGCTACTACTCGGACGCTACCCGCAGCCAGCACTATCCGCCGCCGTTCAGCCTGTTCTATCCGGATACCGCCAACTTCATCGCGTTCGTTGCCAACCTCGGTTCGCGCCGCCTGCTGCACGAGGCAATCGCATCGTTCCGCCGCCACGCGCAGTTTCCGTCGGAAGGGGTTGCCGCGCCGGCATTCATACCCGGCATCGACTGGTCCGACCAATGGTCGTTCTGGGCGGAGGGGTATCCGGCGTTGATGGTCACCGACACGGCGCCGTTCCGCTATCCGTATTACCACACGGCCGCCGACACGCCCGACAAGGTCGATTTCGGCCGCTTGACGCTCGTAGTTTCCGGACTGCGCGCGATGCTGTCTGATCTCACCGGCGCGCCGGACTGATCGAAATCGCCGATGAGCGCGGATAATGCCGTAATCACGGAATCGTTGCTCAAAAGCCTCAATCAGCTCGCCGCCGGTCTCGGGATCGCGGGGCTGTAACCGCGGTGCGCCCGCGGCACGATTGACCGGGGCGAGGGCTTATGCTTAGATGTGGCATTCGCTTCATTTGGACGCTCGAATCGTTTCAAGCCATTTCACTCGGAGTTTTCACACGTGCGGGCTAAATTGGCAGCGCTTCACTACCACCAAGGAGGATAAGCTCATGTTTAAGAACGCTCAAAGGGATCTGAACCTCGGAAGGATGCTGTTACTGTGCGCGCTTCTTTTATTGACTTTTGCGACCGCTGCGAATTCAGCCGACCGCTCGAATTGGCCCAAGCAGATCAGAGTCGGCGGGGCTTCTATCGGAGGCACCATGTATGTGGCGACGGCCCGGTTCGGCAATATGGTACAGGAGTTCCTGAAGGTCAGCGCCACCACGGAAACTTCGGCCGGCCCGGCCGATAACATAAAATTGATCAACCGGGGCGAACTGGAACTCGGCGGCGCCACCGCCGGCCCTTTGTATGAGGGCTGGAACGGTCTGGCCTGGGCCAAGGGCACTAATTACCAGAATGTCAGGGCGTTAGTGCCTTTCTATCCAGCTTTTACCTACGTCACTGTGTTGGCCAGCAGCTCCGTCAAAACCCTGAAAGATCTGGACGGCAAAAAGCTTGGCGTCGGACCCAGGGGTGGAACACCGCAGACCCAGTACCCCAAGATTTTTGAAATCCTCGGGGTGAAGCCGAACTACGTGCTTGGAACGTTCGGAGACATTCAGAGCCAGCTCAAGGATGGTCTGATTGAAGGCGTGGCGTATATGGCCGCCTACCCGTACGCGGCTCAAATCGAACTGGAAGCGACTCACGATGCGCGCCTCGTTCCTCCCGATGCCGCCACGGCGGATGCGTTCGTCAAGAAGTACCCCTATTTCAGCAAAGGCGTTTTCCCGGCCGGCAGCTACAAGTCAGTGAAGGTGGATATGCCGACCGTCGTAGTGTGGATGTACTTTATTGCCAACAAGAGTATGCCGGATAGTTTGGCCTATGAAATAACCAAGACGTCGTTCGAGCATGTGGATTATTTGAAGAGCGGGCTGCCAAGCTGGGATAAGTACATGAAGGCGGAAAACATGTTTGGTTCGCCGGTTCCGCTGCACCGGGGCGCCGTTCAGTACTACCGGGAAAAAGGGGTTAAACTTCCGGCCAGTTTGATACCGCCTGAAGGCAAATAACCCGCTCCCTCCGCCATGTGATGAGTGCCCGGCATCGTGGACACTCGTTGTTAGCTCAGCGTGTTTTGCAGTCGAGTTCCCCTGCCTGGGTCATGCCCAGGCAGGGGAATGGCTTTATGCGGCTACGATGTGCCGGCACTCATCAAAACTGCAGTTTGGGCGCCCTGTTCGATTGCTTGCCGCCAGCGGTTTCGCTCTGAATTCCCCTTGACAGGCGACGCGAGGAACTTCCAGTGAGGGCATTAAACCCGTTTTGGCAAGGAGTGGTATTGGGCCTCGGCGCGATCCTGATGGTCTACCAGATAACAGTCCTGGGATTTGTCGGACTGGATAGCTGGATGCAGCGTTCCGTCTTCCTCGTGATCATAATGGCCATGGGGTTTGTCATGTACAAGGGCTGGCCGGGTGCATCCAATGACCGGCCCGAAATCGCGGATTTGGTGTGCGTCGGTCTGTCCATCCTGATCTGGATCTATATCATGGTGGACTACGAGGAGCTGTCCATTCGAATGCCGGTCGACACCTCCACGCTG
The DNA here is from genome assembly GCA_016192835.1 of Betaproteobacteria bacterium. GTDB lineage: Bacteria > Pseudomonadota > Gammaproteobacteria > Burkholderiales > SG8-41 > PALSA-1004. The sequence continues at coordinate 6,462 of JACPTJ010000492.1, read as the reverse complement.
GATTTGGTGGCGGCGATTGTACTGGTTTGCCTGATCATAGAACTGGCGCGCCGCGCGCAGGGAACCGGCATGATGATTCTGGGTTGGGCGTTTGTCGTATATGCCTTGTTCGGGGAGTTCCTGCCCGGTCTGATTGGCCACCCGCCGTACTCTGCCACCCGGATTTTTGGCACTTACATGGGGGTCACGGGGATTTACGGCGAGATTCTCGGGATTGCCTCCACGTATGTATTCGTATTCATATTATTTGGCGCCATTTTGGCCGCCACCGGCGTCGGCGAGTACCTGCTGCTGCTTTCCAATTACCTGACCGGGCGAACCCGGGGCGGCCCGGCCAAAGTGGCCACGATCGGGAGCGGTTTTTTTGGCAGTATCTCAGGCTCAGCCGTAGCCAACGTGGTGGGCACCGGCAGCGTGACTATCCCCATGATGAAACGGATTGGGTACGCGCCGCATTTTGCCGGGGCAGTTGAAGCGGCCGCCTCGACCGGCGGTCAGATCATGCCGCCGATCATGGGCGCCGGGGCCTTTATCATGGCCGAGCTGACCAATACACCTTATGCCACCATTGCATTGGCTGCGGTGATCCCGTCGTTTCTTTACTTCTATTCGGTGTTCCTGCGGGTCGACTTCGAGGCAGCCAAGAGCGGCCTGAAAGGATTGACGGAAGATCAGATACCAAAATTGAAAGAGGTCTTGATTCAATCCTACAAGTTACTGCCACTAGCTGTCCTGATCTACACCCTGCTGGTTGCCAGGTATTCGATCATCCGCGTCGGTTTTCTGGCGTGTCTTAGCTGTATCGTCATCAGTTTTTTCAACAAGAAGGGTGAACGCTTCAGTTTGCAGATGGTTCGCAAAATCATCATGGATGTGGCGCGGGACATGATTGGACTGACGGCGGTCGTCGCAGTGGCCGGGATTGTGGTCTCGACACTCACTCTGGTAGGTGTGGCTCTCAAGATGGCGGGGATCATCGTTACCCTTTCCGGCGGCGTCCTGATCGCTGCTCTTTTCCTGACCATGATACTGGCCATAGTCCTGGGCATGGGCATGCCCACGACCGCGGCGTATGTCGTGGCCGCGGCGGTGTTGGCTCCCGCCATCAGCCAGATGGGGGTTGATTTGTTAACCGCACATCTTTTCATTTTCTATTATGCCTGCATGTCTGCGGTGACGCCCCCCGTGGCGGTGGCGGCCTATGCCGGGGCCACCATCGCGGGCGCCAACATGACCAAGGTCGCGTGGACCGCATTTGGTCTGGCTCTGGCCGCGTTTATCGTTCCATACATGTTCGTGTATGGTCCTTCGCTTCTGTGGCGAGGTCCGGGCCTGATGATTTTCTATAATACGCTCACCGCGACCCTGGGCGTCACGGCGATGGTGGGATCGACTTCAGGGTGGTGGCTGTTTGGCATCGCGAAGATGCCGACCCGGATGGTTTTGATGGCGTCCGGCCTGGCGCTGATTTTCCCCGGAGTGACCACGGATCTGCTCGGAGCGGCAGGGCTGGGCCTCAGCTTCTTTCTGCAATACTTCTTTAACAAAAGGAACAGACCGAGAGCTGACGAGGCAGGTGCGTGAACGCATGTCCGGCAAGATCAAGAACCTGTCGGCTTTCCTGATTCTGATCGCTGCCGCCGGCTGCGCGACGCAATCGCAGCCACCGGCGCCGGCTCCCGCGCCGGCAATCAATCTTTCCGGTTATCCCCCGGAGTTCAGGCAGGGCTACACCGACGGCTGCGCGAGCGCCAGGCCGGGCGCCGCGCGCCAGCGAGATGACGCGAGTTACAAGGCGGATGCCAATTACGCGCAGGGCTGGCGCGACGGCTACGACATCTGCCGGCGCCGGAAATAGGTGCAGAGAAGAACTCCTTCCCCCTCGACGGGGGAAGGCCGGGATGGGGGTGAAAACGTCTCGCGAACCTTATACGGGCGGGCGACGGCCAATTACCGCAAAGCCGAATTTCAAGAGTTGGACTGAATCACACCGTCAACCACTTTTACGCGATCCCCGGTCCGCCACGTCGGCGCGCTCGCTGCGCTGATCACGCGGCTCGATCCGTCTTCAAAGCGGACCGTGATTTCGTAACCTTTGGTCGATTTCACCCTTTTCTCGATTTCGTTGCCCGCAATCGTTCCGCCCACCGCACCGGCGACGGTCGCCGCCGTTTTGCCTCTGCCGGAACCCACCTGGTTGCCGAGCAGCCCGCCCACGACCGCGCCGCCGACTGTGCCCAGTAGCGTGCTTTGGCCCTGGTGTTGAACCTCGCGCACCGATTCGATCACGCCGCATTCGGCGCACGTCGCTTTGACGGGAGCGTTGTTCGCCACCTGCACCGGCGGCGTTTGCGTTTTCGGGGCGGCGGGTTTGGCCGTGCTTGCCGCTTGCACCGGGGCCCTTTGGGATTTCGGGGCGGCGCGCTTGGCCGTGTCAGGTCCCAAAGTTTCTTGCACGGCTTTGTTGCCGGAAGTCCCGGTCGAAGTCGGGATCCAGCCCATGATGGCCGCAATTCCGGCGGCACTGAACAGGATCACTGCGATGCCGGTGATCCACCACAGCGGATGGGGCGATTTCCTGACGTGCATTTCCATGTTGACCTCCTTTGCGTTGTGCCACCGTGAACGACACTTACTCCGTGTAAAGCAAATACCAAAGATCGGGCCGAATTCACTGCTTCGTGGTCATTGCCTCTGCGACGGTCCTGTGCTGCTGCCGCACCCGATCGCGGGACAGTTGCAACGCCCGCTCAGCGATGTCGTACGAGCTGAAGAATGCGCGCGCCGGACGCATTTCCGGAAGCACGTAGACGATTCCATTCGTACCGCTGAACGCAGGCCTTACCACGGTCTCGTAAAATTGCTTCGGCACATTGATGCAGCCATAGGAAATTCGGTTGTCGCGAGGAGTGGGAGTCGCCAGGCGCTGGAAGCGGCGCTCCTCAGGCTTGTTAATGATTACCCGGTGCAGTGAGATGGCCGCTTCATAGTCGACCCACAAGACGTCCACGCCGCGGGTGCTCATTCCCAGCGCCGCCACGAACCGGCCAGCGGGAGTCGTGCGGGTTTCGGGGGGCATGTCGGAGAGCTCCCGCTCGCCAATTCCCGGAACGGTGTCGTCACCGCGGGCCACGCCAAGCAGCGCGGGCGCCGCACCGCGGATCCGCCCCTCGCTGTCGAATATGAAAACCCTGGCGTCCTTCTTGTCGATGATTACGAACGGCAGACCTTTGTTGTCGCCGGAATCGACGACCCAATCTGCGATATGGCGAACGTCGCGGGACGGCGTGACGCGCAGGAAGACAGCGCGCTTGATGCTTTTAGCGGGAGACGGTAGTGGTAGACCCGCCTCCGCCGGCGCGCTCGGGGGCGTAGCTGGAGTGCTTACGCTCGACTCCTCGGTTACCGCGTCATCATTCGACGCCACAGCAGAGTGGGGAAGCAAGACCAGCCCCAGAAAGACGATCCCGATGTGGTACATCGCCATGTTTAATCTGCCTGTGTGTCATGCGTGAATGCGTCGTGTTACAAACGCAGCGCGGCCCCGGTCGAGTTGCGAACCGGGGCTGCTGCCAGTCTCCTTCCCCCTTGACGGGGGAAGGTTAGGCCCTCCCCCGTCAAGGGGGAAGGAATCGGCTTTTCTGACGCAGCAAGGTTAATTACGATCCCTTCTGGCCGGACGGCTCGCCGGGGGCTCAGCAGGTGTCGCTCTCGGAGTAACCGTGGGTTCCGGAGTTGCCGCGGGTTCCGGAGTCGTGACCACCGGCGGGGCTACTGCGGCTGCAACCACATACGGCTCTGACATCGACAGTTGGATAAATCCGTGACCGCCCGAGCCTCCGGCATCGGCCAGGTTCTCACCACCGCGTCCGCCGCCGCCGCCGCCGCCAAGCTCGCCCATCCCCGCTGGCATACGTCCGTCTGCCGGCTGGCCAACGCCGCCGTCTCCAAAGCCCGCTCCGCCGCCGCCGCCGGCAAAAGCCTCAACGATACGGCCATCATTTGCCCGGGCGGTGCGAATGGGCTCCCCACCCGCTGGTCCGGGCGAGCCGGCATAACCGGATATCTGCAACATGCCGCCGGGCTGCGCTGTTCTGACGCTGCGGTCGATTACACCGCCGGCTCGCCCTGGCGTGCCGGAATAATCGGCAGCCTGCAGCGGGCTTCCGGACTGAGCCTCAGCCAGCACCGTGGGATTGAATTTCGCGCCATCGCCACCGTTGCTTCCACCCCACGCGGCTATGCCGCCGCGTCCACTGCCTGGAGACTGGTAGCTTGCTCTCCAATGGTCGGCACCTTCAAAACCGGCAATGTGCTGACCGGTATTCGCATCGGTCAGACTCGTCGGACTTCCCGCCTGGGCGAATCCACCGGGCCTGCCGCCATCGCCACCCGCTCCGAGCGTCAGCTTATACATACCGGGCAACAATAGCTTGATGGTTTTGAACGGTGTGGCGCCTGCGCCGCCGCCGCCGCCGCCGCTGTCGCCGCCGCCGCCGCCGCCGCCGCCGCCGCCGCTCATCACGACGTCGTAGTAGCCTTCAACCAGAAACGGCGCCGGAAACTGCGCGCCGGCCGCCTGCGCCGGATGGATCGTGAGCAGGCATTCCTGTTGCACGATACCCGGGCCCGGATTCATGACCGTGAAGACGCCCCGCGCCTGATCCCAATTTGAAGTCTCGCATTGAGGAAGCGCGCCCTGCGCGAAAGCTGCGGAAGCAGCAGTACACGCCCACACCATTAATGCCAATCGACTGCTTTTCATAAATGCCTCCTATCGTTTATAAAACTTCCCTGTTGATACGACTGCTACCGGGCCAATATTTTCTTTACGTCCAACAGCATGGGGCCCACCACTTCCACGGCCTCGCGCAAATCTCTTTCGGTCACGCCGAGTTCCTGGGTCCAGTAGCGCAACGCCCAGGCTTCATTGACTTCAATTTTCTTGTTTCCGCGTTCGGCCGGATTGATGGAATCGGTATTCATCGAATTTCACTCCTCTTTTCTTGCTGCGCTCTAACGCAACTCATCACTCGTCCCTATCGCTTTCATTATGCCGGGCCGTCGTCTTGATTGAAGTGGGCTGAGTCTGATTCCACCGTAGGACGTTTACCTTCAGCTTCGTCGGTGCCCTCGCTCAGATCGGGTTTGGGCATCGCATCGTCTTCGCTGTTGAACGTCGCGGCGAGGCCGCCGGACGCGTCGAAGACATCGACTTTCCAGGACACTTTGCTTTCGGCAAGCCGCAACGCGTACTTCTCCGCCACGTCCGCTTCAGCGAATTCCGCCAGCGGCTTTGCGAAGCCGCTCTCGACGACACTCCAGCCCCCGCCGGAGTTCGGCACCACCATGAAATGGACGACGTCTTCAACCATGGACGTCAGACCGGGGGCGCGCTGTGCCGGCAGCATGTGAATCTCCTTTCAGTAAGAAAACCTGATTGCCGGCAGCATGCATGCCGGTTCGCGGTAGCTGTGTAAATATTAGGAGGGGCTTCACGTGATGGCTATCAGGGCAATGCTGAATTTCGAGTAGGAGCACGCTGACCTGATGCGCGTCAGGCATCGTCGCGTTGCGCGGGCGCTGGGAGGGCGCTTGTCGTTTTAATCCTACAAGAAAATCGGATATTGCCGGCTATGAAACCCGGTGTGGAAAGCGTAAGAATGGAATCGTTGTTTCGGCCGTTCGCAACTATCGCGACGCGGTGTCGCATAGGGCAAACATGAAATCGATCCTGGATAACTCGTTTCGTTACACGCCCAGTTTCCAGACGGATGTCAGGAAGACGTTCGAGAGATTGCGCAACGAACAGCGCCAGGCAGATCTGGCTCGGGACGAATCAATTACAACCGAGGCAAATAGACTACCTGCGAAACGACCTCACGCGAGCAAGACTGGATGCCGGCCTTCGCCGGCAAGACGAGTCTGAGTTCAATACCACTATCTTAAGCAATATCTCTTAACGCAGTGGGCGCTGAGGACGCCGAGGTGCGCAGAGCTGATGAATTGCAATCTTGCCGCTGCGGACCTCTGCGTCCACCGCGTCCTTGGCGTTGGGAGCTTGAATTGTTCAATATTGTTTTTGGGGTTCGGCAGGCGGGTTGCGTTCGGCGGGCGGAACGATTATGACGGTGTCGCCCGGTTGGCCAGGAGCACCTTCCGGGCCGGTCGCGCCTTGCGGTCCAGGAGGACCCGGGGGTCCGGGCACCACTGCAGGCGGAGGAGGTGACGAGGAAACGGGTGGAGTGACCACGGTTCTTTCACATGCACCAAGTCCAATTGCAGCGATTAATGCTAAAGCGAGGCTTGAATATTTCATTTTGAATTCCTTTTCGTCAAAGAAACTTCGAGGGGTTAATTGGTTCTGGCGACCGGATCATTGAGCATCGAACTTGTTTCGTGGGACGGTGCCCAGACGAATACCGCGCGTTCCTGCCTGCCGGCGCGAATCACGACGGTTTG
>JACPTJ010000491.1 GCA_016192835.1 Betaproteobacteria bacterium | reverse complement strand
TCCGACAGCGCGCTGTCGCGTGAAACAAAGACGGTCAGTCTTCTCCCGCCAGAAACATTGGAAAAGATTGAGCGGAATCACGCGTGGATGACAGGTCGGGGTCTTGGGTGTTAAATTCCACCGCTTTCCCACGGAGAAAAAACCATGTCCAGGATGTCAGCCGGGCGCGCGGTAATCGAATCGCTGCGCGCCGAGGAAGTCCGTTACGTTTATGGAATCGTAGGCTCGTGCATGATCGAAATCATGGACGAACTGCACGACCGGCAGGACATCGCGTGGGTCGGGACGCGGCACGAGCAGGGCGCGGCGCACATGGCGGATGGCTACGCGCGAGTCTCGGGCAAAGTCGGCGTCTGCATGGCGACGAACGGTCCCGGCGCGACGAATTTCACCACCGGGATCTCGGTCGCGCGCTTGAGCCACTCGCCGCTCGTGGCAATCACCGGAGCGCCGATGCTCTCGCAGATGCATCGGGACTCGTTCCAGGAAATCGACCAGGTCGCCATGTTCCGGCCGCTTACCAAGTGGAGCGCGCAAGTGCCTCGGGCGGACCGGATCCCCGAGCTGTTTCGCCATGCTTTCCGGGTGGCCGCGAGCGGCAAGAAAGGCCCGGTCCACGTCGACCTGCCGCGGGACATCCTTAACGATGAGGTTGACGTGGAACTGCTCGCGCCTGCGCGCTACCGCGACGAGCGCGCGGGACCCGCGCATCCCGAGGCGGTGACCGCCGCTGCCGCAGCGCTGCTGCGCGCCCGGCGGCCGGTCATCGTAGCCGGCCTCGGCGTGGGCGACAGCAACGCGCGCGCCGAACTGCTGGAGCTTGCCGGGATGCTCTCGGCGGCGGTCGTCACCTCGTATTCGCGCAACGACGTGGTTCCGGCTGAGCACCCGCTGGTGGTCGGGCCGATCGGCCGCGCGGGAGCACCGGAAGCGCGCGCCTCGCTGCAGGGCGCGGATCTCGTGCTGGCAGCGGGAACGCGGCTCGCTCACTTCAGCACTTTCTACAATCACAGCGTGGTTCCGGCAGCGGTGCCGATCCTGCAGATCGAGATCGACCCGAAGGAAGTCGGGCGCAACTACCCGGTGGAAGTCGGGCTGGTAGGCGATGCGCGGGAAACTCTGCGGGCGTTGATCGCCGTCCTGCGGGCACGCGAATCCGTATGGCCCCGGAATCGCGAACACCTGACCGACATTGCGCAGCGGAAACGGGAACGGGCCGAGCGGCTCGCAGCCTCCGAACGGCTGGACACGGTTCCCATCAAGCCCCGGCGCGTTCACGCGGAACTGCGCAAGGTGCTGCCGCGCGATGCCATTGTTTGTGTCGACGGCGGCACGACCATCTCGCCGGCTTTCAACATGCTCGACTTCAGCGCGCCGCGCAGCTTCGTGACCCCCGTTGACCAGGGTTGCCTCGGTTTCGCCTACCCCGCATCGATCGGCGCCAAGATGGCCGCGCCGTCCCGCGCGGTGATCAGCATCAACGGCGACGGGTCGTTTCTCATGAACGGCTGCGAAATCGAGACTGCGATGCGCTGCAAGGCGCCGGTGGTGGCGTTGGTGCTCAACAACAACTGCTGGGGCAGCGAGAAGGCCTACCAGAAATTTTTCTTCGGCGGCCGGTACGTCGGAGCCGATCTCACCAATCCCCGCTTCGACAAGTTCGCCGAACTCTTCGGCGGCCGGGGATTTTACGTCGACCGCCCCGGTGACATCGGCCAGGCCGTCAGCGAGGCGCTGAAGGCCGATGTTCCCTCGATCGTCGAGATCCAGGTGGATCCCGAGGAACTCGAGCAGCCTGCGCGGGCCGACGCCGTCAAGCAAGACCGGCGGTAAGAGGCACGGACGGATTCACGGAACCAACCGCCGCTTGCGCGGTCAGATGCTGCGGGTAAAATGCGCGGGCTGCGGCCCGTTTAAGAGGATCATCAAATGAAACGAATCGTGTTGTTCCTGGTCACCAACCTCGCCGTGATGTTGGTACTGTCGGTAGTGCTGAGCGTGCTGGGCGTCGACCGTTTTCTGACCGAAAGCGGCCTCAACGTCGGCGCACTACTGGTGTTTTCGCTGGTCCTCGGTTTCGGCGGCGCGCTGATTTCGCTGCTGATGTCGAAACCGATGGCGAAGTGGTCGACCGGCGCGCAGGTGATCGACGGCTCCGAAGGCCCGGAGCAGCGCTGGCTGGTCGATACGGTGCGCAAGCTGGCCGGCGAGGCGGGCATCGGCATGCCCGAAGTTGCCTACTACGAAGGCGAGGCCAATGCGTTCGCCACCGGCGCGTTCCGGAATTCGGCACTGGTCGCGGTTTCCACCGGGCTGCTGCAATCGATGAGCCGCGAAGAAGTCGAAGCCGTACTCGGCCACGAGGTCTCGCACGTAAGCAACGGCGACATGGTGACGCTGACGCTGATCCAGGGTGTCGTCAACACCTTCGTCGTATTTCTTTCGCGCATCGTCGGCTACATCGTGGACAAGGCGGTGTTCAAGACCGAGCGCGGAATCGGCCCCGGTTACTACATCACGGTGATCGTGTGCCAGATTGTATTCGGGGTGCTGGCATCGCTGATCGTCGCGTGGTTTTCGCGCCAGCGCGAATTTCGCGCCGACGCCGGCTCGGCGCGGCTCCTCGGTTCAGGCCGTCCGATGGTCAATGCGCTGGCGCGGCTCGGCGGGCTCGCGCCGGGCGCGCTGCCGCAGTCGATCGCTACCTCCGGCATCAACAACACGCCGGGCTTCATGGCGCTCTTCGCCACGCATCCGCCGATCGAAGCGCGCATCGCCGCGCTGCAATCCCGGCAGTAGACGCCGACCGCAAAAATAAACGGCCGGTACCGCTCACAAGCGGTACCGGCCGTTTGATTTGGTGCGGTGTCGTGATTCCGGTCAGCGGATCACGGCGATGCTTACTTCAGGTGCTTGCTGACCAGCTTGGTCATTTCGAACATCGACACCTGCTTCTTGCCGCCAAACACTTCCTTCAGCTTGTCGTCGGCATTGATGTTGCGGCGGTTCTTGGTATCCTGCAATCCATTGCGCTTGATGTACGCCCACAGCTTCTTCGTCACCTCGGTGCGCGGGTACGGACCGGCGCCAATCACTGGCGCGAGCGCAGCGGAAATCTGCATCGGCTTCATGAACGCGGCGCTGGGTTTACGTGCGGATTTTTTCTTCGCGGGTTTCTTGCTAGCTTTCTTTTTTGCGGCCATCGTCTTCTCTCCTGTAAAGACACGAATATCACCCAAGAATTGGGTTCGGAGAATTGTAATCCAAAGTTTGTGCCTGTGGTGCAAGCCCCGAGAGATATTCCGCCTGACACCCGCCCCCGGATTCCAGGGTCACACCCCCCATTCGTGCCTCCCATTTGTCATGCTGCTTTGCGGCGATGAAATCGGCTGGCGCAAGGCCTGCATGGTCGCCTCACCCCCGGTAGGAGACCCGCTATGCCGTTCACGCCCTCCCGGCCTCACGATCACCTTGCAGACCAATGTACATGCGGCTTTGCGGGTTTTTTGGCTCAGCCGTGTATTACGCCGCCGCCCACTCCGCACTCGGCAACGCAGCCTGTTCCGATTATGCACCGCGCGCTGGCGCTGCCTCTACTGGCGCAAGAAAAAGGGCTTCAGGCCGGAATGACCAGAATTCGGAATTCGATTTAGCCAGCACCTGAAGCATCGAGCCAGATCGCCAGCCCCTGCGCGTTGAGCTCGATGTCGCCTGCCAGGACGCCGAGCACCTGTTCGCGCGGCAGCGTCCAGCCGTAGCGCTCGGCCTCGCCCAGCACGATTTCAGTCACGCCGGCCTTGAGGCGCTCCGGCCGCGCCGCCCCGGCATCCCGCTCGCGGTAAGCGAGCTGCACGTGCGCGTCGATCAGCCGGTGCATGTCGGCGCCCATGCGCGCGATGTCGCGCACCTGGCTGTAATGCGTGACGTAGATCGCGCTCGGCTTCAGGCCCAGGATCAGGTCGAGCGAGCGGTGCGCGGCACCGGGGTCGAACTGCGTCGGGCTCGTCGTCGGAATCGTGAACTGATGGCCGCGGCAATCCAGCTCCCGGTAGGACAGGCCGAACGTGTCGCCCGCGAACAAATGTCCCGATCTCGCGTCCAGCACGCAGACGTGATGGCGCGCATGTCCCGGGGTGTCGAAGAAAACAAATTCGCGCCCGTTGAGCGCGAGCGATGACTCGTGCGCGGTTTCGATAATACGTTCGCGCGGCACCGGCTCGATGTCGCCGTAGGTGCGGCGCGCTTCTTCCGCGCCATAGACCGCGATCGTGCTTTCGATCAGCCGGCTCGGATCGGCCATGTGCCGCGCGCCGCGCGGATGCACGGTAAGCCGCGCGTTCGGCAGGTGCGAGAGCAGCTGCCCCGCGCCGCCGGCGTGGTCGAGGTGAATATGGGTGAGGATCACGTAATCGACCTGCTCGGGACGCAGCCCCTTGCCGCGCAGCGCTTCGAGCACGAGCGGCACCGAGCTGTTGACGCCGGTATCGATGATTGCAGCGCGCCCGCCTTCCACGATCAGGTGGATCGCGTCGAGCAGCGGCCGCTGGTAGCCGGAGTCGATCGCGCTGATGCCGAACTCGTAATCGATGACGTGGGCCATGCGTGTGAAAGGGGCGCGCCAATTGCAGCAGCGACGTGGCCAATTGTAACTTGTTCCGTCGCCGCTCTACGTGCGCTACACTACGCGGGTCCAGACCGCTTGCCTCGCGCGAGCGTGACCGGTTCGCGCCGTGCCTATCGAAACCGAACTCAAGCTGCAAATCGATCCGCGGCATATCGCGCGGCTGCGCGGTCATCCGCTGTTTAAACACGCAACGCGTCGCGCATCGCGCAAGCTCTATAGCGTTTATTACGACACCCCCGACCTCGATTTGTGGCGCGCCGGAGTCACTTTGCGCCTGCGACGCACCGCCGGCGGCGCAAGCTGGGTGCAAACGATCAAGGGAGGCGGCACGGTTGCGGCCGGGCTGCACCAGCGGCACGAATTCGAGACCGGGATTACGGCGCCTTTTCCGGATTTCAGCGCGATCGGCGGCGAGCTTGCCGCACACTTCGCCTCGCCTCAGCTGCGCGCGCGTCTGAAGCCGATGATCGTTACCGAGTTCACGCGCGTCAGCTCCACGTTGGCGCCCGCCCCCGGCGTTGCAATCGAGGCCAGCATCGACCGCGGCATCATCAAGTGCGGCGCTGCGACCGAGCCCATCTGCGAGCTCGAACTCGAGGTCACGACGGGGCCGGCGTGGCGCGCCTACCAGATCGCAATGCAGCTGCTGGAAACTGCGCCGCTGCTGGTCGAAGACCGTTCGAAGGCTGAACGCGGCGTCGCGCTGCATCTGGGCACGCGGTGCGCGCCGCTCAAGTCGCCGCCGTCGCCGGTGGCTGCGGGCATGACCAGCAACCACGCGTTCAAGTCGCTGGTTCTGACGAGTCTCGCGCACTACACCGCCAACCAGCGCGGCATGCTCGTCGGCGCCGACCCGGAATACCTGCACCAGATGCGCGTCGCGCTGCGCCGTTTGCGCTCCGTTTTCAGCACGTTCGCGCCTTTGTTTCCCGCTGCAGTACTGGAACCACCGGTTGCGGAAACACGCTGGCTCGCACGTATCCTGGGCGCGGCGCGCGACTGGGATGTGTTCGTCGCGGAAGCTCTGCCGCCCGTCAGCGCGCGCTACGCACAACATCCCGGCATGGCGGCATTGACACGCTCGGCCGCCATACTGCGGCAGGCGGCGAACCGGAGCGCGCGGCGCGCGGTGGTTTCGGCGCGCGGACAAGGTTTGTTGCTGGCGCTCGGCGCCTGGACCAACGCCGAGACGTGGCTTGAGGGATTAGACGTCGCGCAAGGCACCGAGATGCAGCGCCCGGTGTCCGGGTTTGCGCACACCGTGCTGGATGCCGCGCTCGAGCGCGTGCGCAAACGCGGCAGGCATTTTGCAAACCTCGCACCGCCCGAATTGCATCGTCTGCGCATCGCCGCGAAGAAGCTGCGCTATGTGACCGAGTTCTTTGCGCCGTTGCATGGCGGCAAGAACGCTCGCGACTATCAGGACGCGCTTGCCCGTCTGCAGGATGCGCTTGGCTCCTACAACGACGCGGTCAAGATGTCATCCTTCGCCGAACGTGCAAGCCGCGGGCTAAGGGGCGCAGCAGCAATCGAAGCGCGGGGCATCATGCTCGGCTGGAGTGCCGGCATGCAGACCGTAAGCACGCGGCATCTTAAGCGCATCTGGAAGGATTTTTGCGCCGCCGAGCCGTTCTGGAAATAGCGAGGCCATCTTGCCTTTTTTCGTTTTACGGGCCGGTTTGTCGCTCTCAGCCAAGCTGATCTCCGGATTTCTCCTGGTTACCATACTTTCACTCTCGGTGATGGTGGCAATCAGCTTGTACGCACTCCGGGATTTGACGAACGTCAACCAACAGCTCCAGGAGATCAGCCGTTCTCTGGAAGCGGTGCAGGGATTGGAAACCGCCGTCGCGAGGGTAGTGACGCCGCTGAGCGCTTACCTCGTGGACGGCACCTCGGGAGAAGTCCGGCGTTTTGAGGCGGCGATCGATGAGGTGGAAGCCCGGTTGAAAGGCTGTAGCGGTGCCGCCTGCCACGGAACTTCCCAGCAGCCGAAAGCGATGGCGGAAAGCCTGGTCCCCCTTATCCAGGGAATCAAAGATCGCGCATCGACCGTCTTTGGATCCGGCGACTCACCGACGGAGCAAGGCAAGGTCCGCGTGCTTCACGAGATCAACCAACAAGGGGAAGAAGCGAACCGGCGGCTGGAACGGATGGGCTCTACGCTGCTCCTGCGGGTGACATCCCTTCAGGACAAATCCCAGCAGGTAAGCCGCAAGGCCGAAACCCTGATCCTGGTCACGGTATCGTTGGTCCTCGTGCTCGCTGCCATAGGTGCCTATCTCCTGTCCCGGCGAGTTCTAAAACATGTCAGCCGTTTGCTGACCGGGACCCGGCACATCATGCAGGGCGATCTGGGATATCGTGTGGCGGTCACGGAGCGGGATGAAATCGGGCAACTGGCGCAATCTTTCAACGCCATGGCACAGGAGATCCAGGAACACCGGGAACACCTGACGCGGATTGTGGAAGCCAAAACAGCGGAACTCAAGCAAGCCCAGGATTCATTGGTCCAGTCGGAAAAGCTTGCTTCGATCGGCCTGCTGGCCTCGGGTGTCGCTCACGAGCTTAACAATCCGCTGACCAGCATCCTCATGAATGTCAACCTGCTGATGGAGGATCCTGGCGATCAGCGAGCCCTCCAGGCGGAACTGCAACGCATCAGCGAGGACACTGTTCGATGCAAGCGAATTATCGATGACCTCAGGGATTTTTCCCGGCGCCACGAGCTGGAAATCGTGCCGACGGACTTGAACCGCCTGGTCGGGGATGCGCTCGATTTGTTCAGCCGCCGGCCGGAGCTTCACGGGATCACGGTTGTCCGCGAGTTTTCCGGCCAGATTTCCCGGGTCCCATGCGATCCCGCCAGGATGGAGCAGGTGCTTGCGAATGTTTTTGTGAATGCGGTTCAGGCCATGCCTCAGGGAGGACGCCTGACGGTCAGAACCGCGCTGCGGGCGGGCTTTGCGCAGATATCGGTCGAGGACACCGGTCCCGGCATTCCGGGTGAGATCCGCAGCAGGATCTTCGATCCCTTCTTTACCACCAAGCCGCAGGGAACGGGCTTGGGGCTATCCATTGTTTACAGCATCATGGAAGCGCACGGCGGCAGAGTCGACGTGGAAAATGTGACGCAGGAGGATTTTCAGGCAAGCTCGTTGCGGGTGGTTGGGA
>JACPTJ010000490.1 GCA_016192835.1 Betaproteobacteria bacterium | reverse complement strand
TGCCCTGGAGCAGGTTGATATTGGCAACCGCGGGCGCAACCGCTTCGATGGCATCGAGCGCGTTGCCTATCATTGCGAGCCTCGTCTCGGGCCGGGAGTCGTTGGCGCAATGAAACACATGCGTGACGTCGGCGCAGCCGGCAAGCGCAGCGCGCGCGGCACCGGCGTCGGTCAGGTCGACCGGCAAATGGCGAAATTGCGCGTGCGGACCGCCCCGCAACTGCGGCGCACGTCGCGACACGCCGTAGACTTTCCAGCCAGCCAGCGCCAATTGTTCTGCCAGCGGGGTGCCTGTGACCCCGCTGGCCCCGATAACCATGCCAACGTAGCCATCAATCAAGGCGGATGCCCACTGCCTTGATAACCCTCGACCACCGGGAAAGCTCCCGTTTCAGGTATGCCGCCATTTCTTCCGGCGTGCTGCCCACTACCGTCGAGCCGACCTTCGCGACCCGTTCTTTCACCTCGGGCATCGTCAGCACCTTGACGATTTCCTGGTGCAGCCGGTTGATCACGGCTTTGGGTGTTCCTGCCGGGACAACCACGCCATGCCATTCGGACACCTGAAAGTCTGGTATACCGACGGCCTCGGCTATGGTCGGAACATCGGGCAGCGTGGGATCGCGTTTCAGGGTGCTTATCCCCAAAGCCCTCAGCCTGCCGTTTCTTATGTGTCCTATCCCCGCCGGAATGGTGACGAACAGCACCGCGACTTCTCCCCCGACTCCGGCAATGTTCTGGGGGCCGCCGCCCTTGTACGGGACGTGCAGCATTTTGGCGCCGGTCACGTCGATGAAAAGCTCCGTTACCAGATGGCTCGCGCTGGCATTGCCGGCGGAACCGTAACTCAGCGCTCCCGGCTTGGCTTTGGCGAGCGCGATCAGCTCCTTGACCGATCTTGCTGGTACCGAGGGATGCACGGTCAACACCATCGGCACCAGCGCGGTCAGGCTGACCGGCATGAAGTCCTTCTCCGTGTCGAACGGCATCTTGCTGCGCAAAAACGGGTTGGCGCCAAACGAGATGTTGGATGCGCCCAGCGTGTAGCCATCGGGTTGCGATTTGGCGACTATATCCAAACCGATTATTGAGCCAGCGCCGGTGCGGTTGTCGATTACGATCTGCTGGCCCAGATTTTCCGCCAGTTGCGGCGCCCAGAGCCGGAACGTCACATCAGTGCCGCCGCCGGTGGGCCACGGAATGATGAGGCGTATGGGTCTATTGGGGTAGCTTTGTGCGGCGGCAGAGCCCGCTTGAACGAACGACAGCGACAACAATGCCAGCATGAAACGCTGCAACGGAAACTTCATTTCCATTCTCCTTTTGTTATTCGATGCGTATCCTCGCAGTCTTGATCAGCTTGCCCCACTTGGCGATGTCAGACTTGACGACGGACTCAAATTCAGCGGGAGAAGTGCCGACACTCTCCATTCCGGTACTGAAAAACCGCTCTTTTACGTCCGCTTTGCGCAGGAATTGAACCACCTCCTGATTCAGCGTGCCGATGACGGACACCGGTGTTCCCGCCGGCGCAAACAGGCCGTTCACTAGAACCGACTCGAATCCCGGAAGACCGGAGGCGGCAATCGTGGGCACTCCCGGGAACAGCCGCGATGGCTCGGCGGTGGTCACGGCAAGTGCCCGCACGCGGTTGGACTTGAGAGGCGCAGCCACAGCTCCCGCGCTCGCAAATGTCAGCTCTACTTCGCCGCCAAGAAGGGCAAGCAGAGCAGGGCCGCCTCCCTTGTAAGGTACCGGCACGAAGTTGACGCCTGCCATGGACTTGAACAGTTCCGCCGAGAGGTGAGAAGGGCCGCCTGCCGATGCCCGCGAATAGTTCAGTTCTCCGGGCCGCGCTTTTGCCAGCGCAATCAGCTCGCGAACGGACTTCACCGGCAGCGAAAGATGCACTACGAGCACGCTGGGAGAACTGTCGGTCATTGAAATTGGCGCGAAGTCCTTCACCGGATCGTAGGGCACGTTATCCTGCAGCAAAGGCAACAGCCAGATGGGGCTGGTAAAAAGCAGCAACGTATAACCGTCGGGCGGCGACTTCACCACGATCTGCGCCGCGATTATCCCGCTCGCCCCGCCCCGGTTGTCGACAATCACCTGTTGTCCGAAGCTGCTGCCCAGACCCTGCGCCAACAACCGTGCGGTGAAATCGCTGGCCCCCCCGACGGCAGCCGTGACTATGCGTATCGGCTTGACCGGAAATGTGGTTTGCGCATGCGCTGCGCCAGATCCGGCAATCATCAGGATGATCACGCATGCGCCCAACACTGAATGTTTTTTCGACATCACTGATCCTATGCCGCGCAGAAACAATTCGGTATTATCGTAGCAGAGTACCAAAACTTTCGATCAGGTTTTTCAACAGGACGAGCGCCGCTCCGGAATTCGTCCCTTAGGGAGGAAACGAGATGGAAAAGCCCGTGAACGGCATGAACTCCCCCAGCGCGGTCGGCCAGCGCCTCATCGACCAGCCCGAGCACCCCCCGCAGGGGGTCGCCTATGCGTCGGAGGTCAATACCGAGATGGTAAAGGGTTCGGGACAGCTCAAGCGGGGCCGAATTCGCCACTTCGAGGTCTACTGCGACGAGGCGGCGCGCATTGGCGGAGACGACAAATATCCTTCACCGATGAATTATGTGGCGATGGGTACCGGCTTCTGACTGCTCACCCAGGTTGCGCGGTACGCGCACATGATGAAGATTTCGGTAACGCACGCGAGCGTGAAGGTTCGTTACCGGTTGATGGTAGGCGGCTCCGTGCTCAAGGGAACGGTGTTCTGCAACGTGGAAGGTGTGGACAGCCACCTGTCCGTCGAGAGCGATGCCCCACCCGACAGGCTCGCCCACCTCATCCGCAACGCCAAGAACGGCTGCTTCGCCGAGGGTCTGATCGCCCGGTCCGTGCCTCTCAGCAGCACGATCGAGGTGAACGGCAAGCCTCTTTCTATCGAAGGCATCACCAAGGACTGACGGACTAACACAGCGGCAAGATATTGTCTCCGTGAGGAGCGATTTCACGCCGCTCTATACGCCGGATTATCGAAGTCAGGCCGCGGTGCACGGGGACCGGCACTCCAGTCTGCTCTCCTCTCGCAGCTATCAGGCCATTGATAAAGTCGACTTCGGTACGGCGCCCGGCCATCACATCGCGCCCCATGGAGTCGCGCTCACGCCGGCCGGCCTCCGTCAGCTGGTTCAGGTAAGCGCTCAGCCCCGCCTCGACAATTCGCATGCATTTGCCGTCGCCTGATGCAGCCGAAACCCAATGCTCGGGAGACACTTTGACGATCGGCCCGATTTCGTAGCCGAGCGCGCGACCCACCGAGATCCCTTCGGCCGCGGCGCGAACCATGAGGTTGCGGGAAGGGTCCCATTCGTTGACCTCCTGCTTGGTCAGGCCAGTCGCGCCGAGTATCCCCATTTGCATGGCGTTGGTCACAAGTTTCGTCCAGCGTTCCCCCCAGAGATTGGTCGTTACGGTTGCGCTGTCAACCGCTTCCAGACGTCGCACGAGGTCCTTCGCGCGATCGGTCGCCATGCCATGCGCTTCCCCGGCGAGGAAAACTGCATGCTTTGCATCTCCGGGCATCCGGTACCGGGTGACGTGCCCCGGTTCCACCACGCCCACCCCGATGGTGTTGAGCACACAGCCGACAGTCTTGTTCCAGCCGACCACCGCCGCGACGCAATCCTCGTTAATGCCATTTTGCATGGACACAACGTATCCCGAAGCAGACAGATATTGCTTGACCAGCGTGACTGCCCACGCCGTATCGAAGGCCTTGGTGCAGATAATTGCAATATCGACAGGTTTGGCAATCAGTTTTTGAACGTCGCAAACATTCAGTGCATTGACGCGAACCGTGCAATCGCCCTGCGTTCCACTGAGATGAAGTCCGTTTTTCCTGATCTGCTCGATATGTTCCGGCCAGGGATCGACGATGGTCACGTCTTCTCCCGCACGCGCGAGGTGCCCGCCGACATACCCGCCGACGGCCCCCGCCCCGATCACCACGACGTGTGTTTTCTGCATGGTTTGATCGAATAAGCCCGCGCGCCGTCCCGCCTGATCGCGGGAGGCAGCGCCTCGAATGTGATCTGTCGGAACTGGACAGGCTACCCGGGCTCACTTTGTGCGTCAACTGGTTCGCCGGGGGATACGACGCATCGCATCTCTCGCTATTCTGCCGTGAGCCATCGACCGGTATCTACATTGACCCGCAAACTGCGCAAACGTTATCATTTGGACAAACCGAATCCGCAGGCGGGCAAAGTATTCAGGGAGAATCGGCCGCAATGAAAGGTGATCCGAAGGCATCAGAAAGCGAGCGGTCCGCCGCCGGTGCCGCGCCCGAGTACGTAGCTGATGTCGTGGTGATTGGCGGCGGCGGGTCGGGACTGGCAGCGGCCATAGAAGCGGCGACCCTCGGACGTGAGGTCATTGTCGTCGAAAAAAACCCGGACCTCGGTGGCTCCACCATCCGGTCGATTGGCTCCATTTCCGCGACCTGCACGCCGCACCAGATCCGCAAGGGCATCAAAGACAATCCGGAGGATCATTTCGAGGACTGCGGCAAATTCACCGAAGCGGTGAAGAACTCGCAATGGCGGGACTTTCACAACTACGACAATCTCGCGCTGCGCCGCATCCTCGTTTATAACGTAAGCGATACGCTGCGGTGGCTGCAGTCGATGGGAGTGCGGTTCTTTGGCCCGACGCTCGAGACGCCGCACCGCAAGCCGCGCATGCACAATGTGTTGCCCAACTCTCGCGCTTACGGTTACTGGCTCGAGAAGCGTGCCCGGGCCCTGGGCGTTGATATCCGCGCGGGGCGGCGCGCCACCCGCTTCGTCGTAAACGGTGGGCGTGTCGAAGGGGTGGAATGCGTTAGAGAAGACGGTACGCTCGAGCGGTATCGCGCGCGCGGTGGAGTGGTGCTCTCCTGCGGGGACTTCAGCTCCGGGGTTGAGCTGAAACGGCGCTACGCAAGGCCCGAGCTGGTGGCCATGAAGTCGTCGTGCAATCCCGCCAACACGGGTGACGGTCACCTCATGGCCATGGAGATCGGCGCCCGCGTGCTCAATTCCCATATGGCGACCGCGCGCATCCGCTTCATTGCGCCGCAGCGACGGAAGCTGGTGCACATGCTGCCGCCTTGGCGGGTGCTGACCAAGTTCATGGAAATCTCGCTGGAGTACATGCCGGCGTGGTTGCTGCGTCCGTTCATCATGAGCTTTCTGACGACCGTTCTCGAGGCGCAGTCCAGTCTGTACACGCACGGCGCCATTCTCGTCAATAAGCGGGGGGAGCGCTTTTGCGACGAACTCGATCACCCGGAATTCAAATTGGTCGAGCAGCCTGATCAGCACGCCTACATCGTGTTTGATGAGCGGCTGGCGCAGAAATACTCGAAGTTCCCGCACTTCGTGTCGACGGCTCCGGGGGTCGCCTATGCCTATGTCCCTGACTATCAGAGAAGCCGGCGCGACGTCTTCAAGAAGGCGCCGACGATCGAGGCGCTAGCGCGGAAGATAGGCGCCGATCCGCTGAAACTGGCTCAAACGATCAGCGAGCGAAACGCCTGCCTTGCGGCCGCAACGAGCAAGGGCGGAACGGCTTCCGACGCGCTGTCGATCGAGGTGGGCCCCTACTATGCCATGGGCCCGGTGAGTTGCTTCGCCATGGGCACGGACGGCGGACTGGCCATCAACGAACAATTCCAGGTTCTGGGCGAGAACGAACAGCCGATTCCCGGTCTGTTTGGCGCCGGAACAGTCGGACTGGGCGGCCTGATGGCCGAGGGGCACGGCCATCACCTCGGCTGGGCATTTACCTCGGGCCGGCTGGCGGGGCGCAACGCGGCTTACCTCGCGAACACCGCTGACGCAGCTGAAGCGCGATAATACCCCGTTTTCAAATCGCGGCGCGCGCAAACGCGGCGAGCCGCTTTGCCGCATTGAATCCTGCGGCAGCGATGAGCTTTCGAACGTTGCTTACGGCGGGCCGGATGCCAGAACCTTGTTTATTACCGACGCCGAAGGCAAAATCCTGACTACCCGCCTGCCTGTTCCCGGACACACGCTTTATTCACATCGGTAATGATGGGGGGCAAGGATGAGGAAACCCCTCTTAACCGGGCGGCAATCCCGACACTTTTAAACGAGGAGGAAAAATCATGCGAAAAACTCAACTGCACGGACACTGGCTCTGCCTGCTGGCGGGCGTATTTGCCCAAACAATCGCGTCCGAGGCGCCGGCGCAAAGCTATCCCAGCAAGCCGATTCGCATCGTGGTGGGGTTCTCCCCGGGCGGCGGTACCGACGTGACTGCGCGCCTGGTCGCGCAGAAATTGTCGATCGAGCTGGGCCAGTCGGTGGTCGTGGAAAATCGCACCGGGGCATCCGGCATCATAGCGGGCGATTACGTTGCACGGCAGCCCGCAGACGGTTACACGCTGCTGATGGTTGCGAGCACCACCCTCATCAACGCGGTGCTGCGCGGCAAATCCCTCGAACCTGATTTCGCGCCGGTGACGCTGGTGACGACCGCGCCGCTGGTGCTCGTGGTTCATCCGTCGGTGCCGGCGCGCAACGTGAAGCAGTTGATCGCGCTGGCGCGCTCACGCCCGGGCGCGCTCGTTTTCGGGTCGGACGGCGTCGGCGGGACCACGCATCTTGCGTTCGAGCAGTTCAGCGAGATGGCCAAGGTAAAACTCGTGCACGTTCCCTATAAGGGCGCGGGGGACTCCGTCGTCGCGGTCGTGAGCGGCCAGGTCGACATGAATATGGCGAGCGCCCCGGCGACACTGCCCCTGCTTCGCGCCGGCAAATACCGCGCGCTCGCGGTGAGCAGCGAGAAACGCTATTCGTTATTGCCATCCATCCCCTCGATCAGCGAGGCGGCGTTGCCCGGGTTCAATCTCATTTCGTTTTTTGGCTTGCTCGCACCGAAAGCCATGCCCAAAGATATCGTTGCACGGGTCAACGCGGCGGTTAGCAAGGTCGTCAACACCCCCGAACTCATCGAAGCGATCAACAAGCAGGGCATGGAAGCGCAAACCAACTCGCCGGAGCAATTCACCGAGTTCATGCGCACCATGAGCGCGCAGATCGCCAGATTGGGTAAATCGTCGGGAATAGAACTCAAGTAAGACAGGAGGCATCATGGCGGTCAGTGATCCATTTCGCGGCACGCCGTTTTCAAATCGCGGCACGCGCATGCGCGGCACCAAGGCCGTCATCGAGACGCTCAAGGCGCATGGCACCGAGTACCTGTTCGGCGTGCCGGGCAGCACCTTCGTGCTGTTCGCCGAATTCGCCGGACGCGACGACGTCAAGGCGATACTCACGCGCGACGAGCGGGCGGCAGCGTGCATGGCGGATGGATACGCGCGAATTTCGCACAAGCCGGGCGTTTGCACCGGGTGCGAGGGGCCGGGCACGATCAATCTGATGAACGGCATCGGGGAAGCCTGGATGAGTTCAGTTCCGGTCATCGCGATTACGGCTTGCCGGTCGCCCTCGGAGATGGCCAAGAACCCGATCATGTTCTGCCGCGGCCGTGTCTACGATACTTTCGACGTGCTGCGGCCATTCACCAAATGGAGCGTTCAGGTCCACAATCCGGACCGCGTATCGGAGCTGCTCTCACGCGCGTATGCGATCGCAACTACCGGCAGGCCGGGCCCGGTACAGGTCGAGCTTTTTCCCGATGCCCAGTGTGGAGAGGCGTCGTACGAAATTACTCCCAATGAGGAATACAGCGTCTGGCCAGCGCAGCGGGTATGGCCGGACCCTGAGAAGCTCAAGGCGGCGGCCAGGCTGCTGGTCGATGCGCGCCGCCCCGTGATCGTTTCCGGCGGCGGCGTGGTCCACTCGGGCGCCTTT
>JACPTJ010000028.1 GCA_016192835.1 Betaproteobacteria bacterium | reverse complement strand
CTGAAGTCCGGCTACGCGCAATACAAGAAGCTCATCGAGATGACCGGCGCGAAAATCGATTGATCATGTCTGAAACCCGAGCGCGGCGCGGGCCGCTGTCCCGCTTTACCGTCGTTGATCTGACCCGCGTGCGCTCCGGCCCGACCTGCGTGCGCCAGCTCGCCGATTGGGGCGCCGACGTCATCATGATCGAAACCCCGGTTGGTCTGGCGGTGAGCGACGCATGGGAGGGCGACCGGCACGACCCTGACTTTCAGAACTTGCACCGCAATAAACGCTGCATCACGCTCAACCTCAAGGACCCGGAAGGCATCGCCGTTTTCCGCCGCCTCGCCGACCGCGCCGATGTCGTCGTGGAAAACTTCCGGCCGGACGTGAAGTTCCGCCTCGGCATCGATTACGAAACCCTGAAGCAGACCAACCCGCGGCTCGTCTACGCGAGCATTTCCGGGTTCGGGCAGGATGGGCCCTATGCGACGCGCCCGGGTTTCGATCAAATCGCGCAGGGCATGGGCGGTTTGATGGCGATTACCGGAGCGCCCGGCCAGGGACCGATGCGCACCGGCATCGCGGTCTCCGACTCGAGCGCCGGCAACTACTGCGCAATGGGAATCCTGACCGCGCTGCTCGAGCGCGAGGTTTCGGGCGAGGGGCAGTGGGTGCGGGTGTCGCTGCTGCAGTCGATGATCGCAATGCTCGACTTTCAGGCCGCGCGCTGGCTGGTGGGCAAGGAAGTGCCGCCGCAACTCGGCAACGATCACCCGACCAAGGTTCCGATCGGAGTGTTCCCGACCGCTGATGGCTACGTCAACATTTCCGCCGCCGCGCAGCTCATGTGGGAGCGTCTGTGCAAAGCGCTCGGCGCCGAGGAGTTGCTGGCCAGGCCCGAATACGCGACCGGCGCATTGCGCACGCAGAACCGTGCGCAGTGTCACCGGGAGATCGCCGAGTTCACGCGCCGCAAAACCACGCGCGAGTGGATCGAAGCGTTCGACCAAGGCAGCGTCGCCAGCGGCCCGATCTACAAAATGGACGAGGTGTTCGCTGATCCGCAGGTCAGGCATCTCGGCATCGCGGTACCCGTCAGGCATCCGATGCTGCGGGACATCGAGCTGGTCGGCCAGCCAAGCGAGATTCGCAGCGCCACGCCCGAGCGCGGCGAGCACACCGAAGAAGTGCTGCGCGAACTCGGTTTCAACGATGAGCAGCAGATCGCCGACCTGCGGCGCCGCATGGTAATCTGAGGACCCGGTGGTGGCCAATGCGCCAGGAGCGTGCTTTAATTTCGGTGTAGGGTGCGCTTGCGCACCAATTGCCGGATGGTGCGCAAGCGCACCCTACGCCAATTGCAATTCGCCGCGGCTTGCCACGAGGGTAGGCGCAGGGCACGCGGAGCAACTTTATTCTATTCGCCCGGGCGAGATGGGACAGAAACGATGAGCGGTCCGCGCAGCCAATTGATCATGCCCGCCAATCGGACAGACATGCTGACGAAGGCACCCTCCTACGGCGCGGACGCCCTGGTTTTCGACCTCGAGGATTCCGTCCCTCTCGACGAGAAATCCAAGGCGCGCGCGCTGGCGCGGGAGTTCATCGGGAAACACAAGACGAACAGCGCCATTTACGTGCGGGTGAATGCCGTGCGGACCGGCATGCTCGAGGAAGACCTCAAGGCGGTCGCGGTGGATGGCTTGGCAGGCATCAAGCTCCCGAAGACCGAGTCGGCGGAGGAGATCCACCGCGTGGATGCAATGCTGGCAGACCTCGAGCGCGAGCGCGGCCTGGCTCATGGATCGATAGGGATCGGTCCGACTCTGGAGTCCGCGAAAGGCGTCTGGTTCGTCTACGAGATCGTGTCGGCCTCACCGCGGATCCAATCGGTCATGCCTGGGACTGCCCAGGACGCCGACCTCCAGACCGACCTGGGCTACGCCTCGACGGCCGGGAACAATGAAGTGCTCTACTACATCCGATCCCGCGTGCTGCTCGCCGCCCGGGCGGCGGGCGTGGCGCATGTGCTCGATGGCGTTTACGCGAATATCCGGGATCCGGAAGGCTTGCGGATCTGCTGCGAAGCGGCGCGGCGGCTGGGCTATCGCGGCAAGCAGGTGATCCACCCGAATCAAATCGAGACCGTCAACCGCATTTTCACGCCGACCGCGCGGGAGCGCACCCCGGTCCGCGACCGGGCGGAATAGGCAATGGCCGGCGGACCGCTCGAAGGCATACGCATCCTCGACCTCACCGCTGTGGTGGTCGGCCCGATGGCGACCCAGACCCTCGCCGATTATGGCGCCGAGGTGATCAAGGTCGAGACGCCCACCGGCGATATCCTGCGGGACCTCAACGGGCGCGCGATCACCCCCAAGATGTCGTCGAAGTTCCTGCATCTCAACCGCAACAAGCGCTCGCTGGTGCTCGACCTGAAGCAGGCCGCCGGACGCGAGGCGCTGCTCAAGCTCGCCGCGCGCGCGGACGTGTTCCTGTGGAACATTCGTCCGTCCGCCATGGAACGGCTGAAGCTTTCGTACGATGAGGTGCGAGCGGTCAACCCCCGGATCATCTACTGTGGAATGTTCGGTTTCGGACGCGGCGGCCGCTACCGCGAAAAGCCCGCCTACGACACGATCATTCAGGGCGGGTCGGGTGTGGCGGCGCTGCACCATCGCGCCATGGGCGAGCCGCGCTACATACCCATCGTCATGGCGGACCGCACGGCCGGCGCCGTCGCGGTGCAAATGATCCTGCTCGCGCTCGTGAATCGCCACCGCACGGGCGAAGGCGCGTCGATCGAGATTCCCATGTTCGAAAACATGGCCAAGTACGTGCTCGAGGAGCACATGTACCTGAAGACCTTCGATCCGCCGCTGGGACCCACCGGGGACCCGCGGCTCTTCGATGCGGGCAACAAGCCGGTGCCGACGCAAGACGGATGGATCAGCATTTCGGCCAACACCAACGCCCAGATGTTTGCGCTCTTCGATGCGATCGGCCGGCCGGAGCTCAAGACCGACTCGCGTTTCAGCAGCGTCACGGCGCGCTTCGCGAACGTCACCGAGCTCTACGTTATCCGCAACGCGGGACTGAAGCACAAGACCACCGCCGAGTGGCTCGAGCTTTTCGACCAGTTGGGCATTCCGGCAATGCCGTACCACACGCTTGACTCGTTGATGGAGGACCCGCACTTGCAGGACGTCGGGTTTTTCCAGAAAGTCGACCATCCAACCGAGGGAAGAATCGTCAACATGGCGCTGCCCAGCAAGACTTCATTCGGCGGCCGGAAGGACTTCCTGCCGGCCCCGAAGATCGGGCAGCACAGCGTCGAGATCCTGCGCGAGATCGGCTATGACGACGCGGCCATCGAGGCGATGATTGCCAGTGACATCACGAGCGATGGGCGCATAAACTCCCCCGACTCGTAAACCGGCGGAAAACAAAGAGCGCTACCGGGTCCTTCGGGTGAGCCGGCACGTTACGCAACAAGCGGGCCGCATTTGGCCCGCTTCCTGTGTTTCAGGATACGAGCCTGATAATCCGGCTCACGTCGTCCACGTCTTCCAGGTTATCGACCATCGCGATGATCCTGTCCACGGTAGCCGCCGACAGGGGACGTGCCGAGTATGCAACGCATTCCCGGAACTTTTCCGTAAGGTCGGCCTTGCTGACCGGCCTTTCCGGGTGACCGTACCTGCCGCCGCCTTGTTCCCCGAAAAGCGTCCGCCCATTCTTCAACTTGATTTCCATCTTTGCCGGACAATGGCCGGTGCCATATTTCAGGTCGTACGCGTCGTCCATCCGATAGCCCACTTTGTTCGAAACGCTGAGTATTTCCGGGTCCCTGATGCCTTCGCCGGTGAAATGCTCGATGCGCGGCTTGCCTTTGGCAATCGCGGTGGCCACAGTGAACGGCAGGCTGTACTGGGCCTCTGCCGTCAGCCTGGGATTGCGTCTTACTTCCTGGGGCTCGCACAGGAGCCGGGAGATCGGACCGACGAAAACGGTAATCGACTCGATGTCATCGGGACGGAATTTGTGCTCCTCGATCATTTTGAGCACGAGCTCGATGCGCGAATGGGTAAAGCCGCAGCAGGGGTATATGTAAAAAGCGGAACCTTCAAAGCTCCTGCCCAAGTCCTTGGTGAGTGCCGCCGGGTCGTACAAGCCCTGGAAGAAAACGTTGTATAAACCGTTCTGACCTTCGAGGCTTTCCTGAGGCCCGGCAATGCCCTTGTGCGCCATCATCGCCGCCAGAACGCCCGAATGCGCCGGGTAGGCTGGGTATATTCCCTTGTCGGCGCCCACGCCGACCAGAACCTGCTTATTGCCGGCGACCTGGGAATAGGCAAGCCCGAGCGCATGCACCAACCGGTCCGCCTTAAGCCCTTGCAGCCTGCCCGCCACGGCGGCGGCGCCGAAGTAGCCTACGAGCTGGGTGGTTAGCCAGCCGTGAAGGTTCCAATTGCGCTGTTCCCCCTTCGTAAGCAGGGCGCGACTCAGCCTTGCCGCCAGGTCCACGCCCAACGTATACGTCGTGATGAACTCTTTGCCGGTCACCTTGCCCACGCGTTCGGCCATGGCAAATGCAGCCGGGAATATGACACACCCGAAGTGGGTTATCAGCGGGTCGGTGTAATCATCGTAGTTGAGCGCATGAGTCAGTGCCGCATTGGCAAAAGCCGCGGCGTGCGCCGGCACCTTGCGGCCATCGCCGATAATGGTGCTCTCTTCCCGGCCGCCAATCTCGGTCACCAAATCCACGATCTTCTTGCATGCAATATCCGTCGTCGTGGCGGCAACGGCTACACCGAGGCAATCCAGTATGTCGAGTTTCGTCGTGTTGACCGCTTCGGCCGGCAGGTCCGCGTATTTCACAGCGGCGAGGTTGTCTACCAGAGCAAAGACCGCGTCCTTCTTTCCCACGTTGAGATTTGACATTTACTTGCTCCCTTCGTACTCGCGTCGTCATTAACCGTTGCGCGAAACGCGCCGCTGCTCTTGTGCCTCACCGAAATAAAGTTGCTCCGCGTGCCCTGCGCCTATCCCCGCGGCAAGCCACGGGGAATTGCAATTGACGTAGGGTGCGCTTGCGCACCATCCGGCAATCGGTGCGCAAGCGCACCCTACACCGAAATTCAAGTGCTAAAGCCCCAGCGCCTGCGCCACCTCTTCCAGGTACGCGTCGGTATCGCCCAGATTCATCTTGCCGTACAGGATTCGCTGCACGTAGTATGGAAGCGGATGCTCCATCATGTAGCCCATGCCGCCGTGAACCTGCATCCCGTCCAGAGCGATCTGATACGCGCCTTCGTTTACATAAGCCTTCGCCATCCCCAGTGCCCGCTGCGAGGGCCGCCCATCGGCGAGTAACGACACCGCCTGATAGGTGAGAAGCCGGGCGCAATCCAGCCGCGTCACCATGTCGGCCAGCACATGCTGCATTGCCTGGTAGGTGCCGATCGGGCGGCCGAACTGCACGCGAACCTTGGCGTACTCCACGCTCATGTCCAGAATACTCTGGGCCAACCCCACCATTTCGGCGCACTGCACCGCAGCGCCCCACTCCCGAACCTGTTGAATCGCAGGCCAGCTCTTGCCCGGAGCACCGACGATATCGTCGCGAGCCACCGGCACGTCCCGCAACGTTACCTCGTGGTAAAGCGCGCCGAAAGTGCTGGGCATCAGGCTGATGGATAGTGCTTTGGGATCGCGCAGGCGAAACAGGCTTATGCCGCCGGTTTCGACATCACGGGCGGCGCACAGCAGTTCGTGCGCCGCCGTCGCATGCGTGACGAACAGCTTGGTGCCGGTCAGACACCATCCGTCCCGGGTGCGCTGCGCCCGGAGATTGATACCGGGCTCGTCCCACCGGGCGTTCTCTTCGAGCAACGCGAGGCTCATGATGCTCCTGCCCGAGGCCATCGCGGGGAGCAGTTCCTGTTTCTGGTTTTCGCTGCCCAGCTTCAGAACGAGCTGGCCACACAGGAACGCGCCGCCAAAGTGCGGACCCTGATAGAGCGCGCGCCCAAACTCTTCGTACATGAGCGCGAGTTCCTGCAGACCAAGGCCGCCTCCGCCGTATTGCTCGGGTATTCCAATACCGGGCCAGCCCAGTTCTGCTATTTTTCTCCAGACGTCAACCGCATAGCCGGCGGAGTTTTGCGTGGCCTCCCGGGCAACCGCGATCGGATTTTCAGCCCGCAGGAATTTGCGGATGGAGTCTCGTATCGCAATCTGCTCTGATGAGTATCCCATGTCCATGGCCGCCGACTCCTACCCCTGTTGCCTGGGCAAACCCAGGCCGCGCCGCGCGATCGCGTTCTTGGTCTGGGCGATGCCGCCCTGGCCGTGAATATTAAACGCGTGCTGGGAGTAGTACTCGAGCTTGCCATTCATGAGGGCCCACCGGGTCCCCTCTTTCAGTTGCGCCAGAGGCCCTCCCAATTCCCAAAGCAGCCTGCTGACTTTGGGCGTCGTCTGTTTTCTCAGCAACTGCACCATGGACGATTCCGCCTGGGGCAACTGGCCCTGGCTCTGCAGCCACACGACTCTCCAGCAAATCATGCGCCACGTCTCGAGAGCGATGGCCGTGTCGGCGAGCCGATGGCGTGCTTCCGGGTCCTTGGTGAGATCCCTTCCCCCGATTTTGTTGTGCTTGATGAACTCGATGAATTCATCGAACACGCGCTGGTAGGCGGCAGGCAGCGCAACATTGCCGCGCTCATAGTTCGCCGTCATCGCTAATTGCTGGAAACCGCGGTTTTTTGCGCCCACCAGATTCGCGGCCGGCACGCGCACATCCGTGAAGTACACGACGTTGATGCGTTTGCCGTCCATGCTGATGAGTGGCGACAAGCTGATGCCGGGAGAGCGCATGTCCACGATGAACAGGCTCATTCCCTGGCGCTTGGGCACGCTGGTGTCGGTCAGCGCGGTCATGAAGATATGCGTCGCATAGTGGGCAATGCTGATGAACATCTTCTGGCCGTTGATGATGTAGTCATTGCCATCCAGCCGCGCGGTCGTTTCGATCGCGGAGAGGTCGGAGCCGGCATTCGGCTCGGTCCAGCCCAGGCAGGTGATAGCCTCCAGGCGTGCAATGGCGGGGAGGAACCTTTTTTTCTGCTCTTCGGTACCGATCACCATCAACCCGGGCCCGACCACGTTTCTGCCGCGGTCGGTGATGCTGGGTGGAGAGTGGTACCCATAGGCCTCATTGAATATCGAGTAATCCACCACGGACCTGCCCTGCCCGCCGTATTCCTTCGGCCAGTGCATCACGTAGTAGCCGCGCTCGATCAGTTTCCTGTCAAAGGCGAGGCCCTGCCTGTTCGGGTGTGAAGTAGAAACGCATCCCTTCTCCTCGCTGGGTCAATCGCGTTTTCGATCGGCGCGGTTGCCAGAAACCTGTCCTTATACCCTGTTCAATTGCACATTCTTTGACCTATATCAACCGGGGCATTAGCCGGCCGAATGGTAAGATTCGCAGCGTACATCAAATAAAGTTGCTTCGCGTGCCCTGCGCCTATATCCCCGCGGCAAGCCGCGGGGAATTGCAATTTGTGCGCTTGCGCACCGATCGCCGGATGGTGCGCAAGCGCACCCTACACCGAAAATTGAATGAGATGGAGGCAGCAGCAATGAGTGGTCCACGCAGCCTTTTGTTCATACCCGCCAACCGGGCCGATATGCTGGCGAAAGCGCCGTCCTATGGGGCCGACGCGCTGATCTTCGACCTCGAAGATTCCGTCCCCGTCGCTGAAAAGCCCAAGGCGCGCGTGCTCGCGCGCGAGTTCATCGGGAAGCTCAAGGCGGCGAACCGCATTTACGTGCGGGTCAACGCGCTTTCCACCGGCATGCTGCGGGACGACCTCGAGGCCGTTGCCGTTGAAGGCCTGGTCGGGATCCGGCTCGCAAAAACAGAGTCAGCGGAAGACATCCGCACCGTGGATGCGATGGTGGCCGAATTCGAGAAGAAGCGCGGCCTGGCGCAGAATTCGATCGAGATCAGCCCGAGTCTGGAGTCCGCGCGAGGCGTCTGGTTCGCCTACGAAATCCTGTCGGCCTCGCCGCGCGTGCGTTCGGTGACCTGCGGGACTGCCCAGGACGGCGATCTGCAAACCGACCTTGGCTATACGTGGTCCGCCGAAGGCAATGAAATGCTCTATCTGCGGTCCCACGTGCTGCTCGCCGCGCGCGCGGCCGGCATCGCGCATGTGCTCGACGGCGCCTACTCGAACGTCCGCGATCCGGAGGGTCTGCGCATCTGCTGCGAAGCGGCGCGCAAGCTCGGCTACCGCGGCAAGTCGGTGATCCATCCTAACCAGATCGCAACAATCAACCGCGTCTTCGCGCCGACCCCGCAGGAGATCGACTACTACCGGCGCGTCATCGAAGCCTTCGACGCGGCGGTCGCCCGCGGCTCGGCGGCAACGACCGTCGACGGCAAACTGGTGGATTACGCGATGGTCGGAATGGCCAAGCGGGTTCTCGCCTGGGCGCAAAATCTGACACACTGAGTTACGCGATTTGAGCAACGAAACAAACACGCAGGACCTGCCGTTAAGCGGCATCACCGTCATCGACTGCGGCCAGGTGGTTGCCGGGCCGACGATCGCGATGATCCTCGGCGACTTCGGCGCCGAGGTCATCAAGGTCGAGAACCCGGACGGCGGCGACCAGGGCCGCTACTTCGGGCGCAGCAAGAACGGCGTGCCGCTGACCTGGAAGCAGCTCTCGCGCAACAAGAAAACGATCACGCTTTCGCTGAGCAAGACGGCAGGCCAGGCGCTTTTCTGCCGTCTGATCGAAAAGACCCGCGCGGACATTCTGGTCGAAAGCTTCCGCGCAGGAACGTTCGAGCGCTGGAACTTGGGCTACGAGCGGCTGCGCGAGCTGAGTCCAGGGCTGACGATGATTCGCGTGTCAGGCTTCGGCCAGACCGGTCCGTACAAAGACCGGCCGGGCTTCGGCACGCTGGCCGAAGCGATGAGCGGTTTCGCCCACCTGACCGGCCAGCCCGACGGCCCGCCGACTTTGCCGTCCTTTGCCCTGGCGGACACGACGGCCGCCCTCTATGCCACGATTGGGGCGCTGCTCTGCCTCTACCAACGCGACGCGAAGAGCAGTGGACGCGGCCAGAGCATAGACGTGAGCCTGCTCGAGTCGCTGTATACGATGCTCAGCGGCCACGCCGTCGCGTACGATCAGCTCGGTCTGCCCGGCAGGCGAACCGGCAGTCGCACCTCCGGCTCGGCGCCTCGCAACACCTATCGCACCAAGGACGACCGCTGGATCGCCATCGCCGGCTCAACGCAAGCACTCACCGAGCGTCTGTTCAAGGAGATGGGCCGAGCGGACCTCATCACCGATCCGCGATTCAAGACCAACCGCGATCGGCTGGCAAACGTCGCAGCACTCGACGAGATCGTCGGCGCATGGGTGCAGGAGCGCACGCAGACGGAATGCATCGCGCAGCTCGTCAAGGCGGAAGTGGCAGTTGCGCCGGTAGCCGATTTCAAGGACCTGGCCGAGGATCCCCACCTGCTTGCGCGCAAAACGCTGGTGGCGATCGACGACCCGGAGCTGGGAACCTTGCGCATGCCCGACGTGCTGCCGAGATTGTCGGAGACACCCGGCAAAATCAAGCACGCGGGACTGCCGATGGGCGTCTACAACCGGGAAATCTATCAGGGACGATTGGGCCTGACCGACGCCGAGTTGGAAAAGCTCAAGGCCGAAGGCGTGATCTAGCTCCCCGTTATGCGGACCGGTGCGGTCCCGTCTGCCGCGACCTGCACGATGCCCGCGCGCGCGGACGGCCGCCGAGGGCAAAGGCGGGCTCAATCACATCTGCTTCGATGTCGAGAACATCGACGATGCATAGGAAGGCGGATTACGCTGCTCTGCCCCGCCCGGCGTGCTTGTCGAGGAAACCGAGCATCGCCTGGTTGAACACCTCGGGTTGCTCCACGTTGGAGAAATGCGCGGCCGAGGCAATGATGAGCAGTTCCGAGCCGGGCAGATTCTTCTGGATCTGTCTCGCCATTTCCGGCGGCGTGCCGTGGTCTTCTTCGCCGACCATGATCAGCACCGGGCACTTGATTTCCTTGAGCCTGTCCATGACGTCGATCCCGGCGATTGCCTGGCTGCAGCCGGCGTAGCCCGCAACCGGCGTGGTGCGGATGTGTTCGCCGATGCGCGCCATCACGTCTTTGCGCGCGTTGCGGTAGGGCGCGGTGAACCAGCGCTCAAGCGTGCTGTCCACCAGCGCAGCCATGCCTTGTTCCTGCGCCAGGCGGATGCGCTCACCCCACATTTGCGCCGCACCGGGCGGGCGGCGGCTGGTGGTATCGGCAAGCACCATGCTCAGGAATACGCCCGGATACTTGAGCGCGAAAATCTCGCCGATCATCCCGCCCATCGACAGCCCCACCCAATGCGTCTCATTGATGCCGAGCGCGGCGAACAGCGCATACACGTCGTCCGCGAGCTGATCGAGCGTGTAGGGTCCCGGCGGCGCGCTCGTCTGGCCGTGACCGCGGGTGTCGTAGCGCAGCACCTTGAACTTCCTGCTGAGCAGTTGCGCCTGCTCGTCCCACATCGTGAGGTTGCTCGCCAGCGAATGGGACATCGTCAGCCACGGGCCGTCACCCTCGATCACATAGTTGACCTCGATACCGTTCAACTTGAGTTTCATAGACTCTCCATGATTTTGGTTTACGCTCAGTCAACCTTCGCGCCCGACAGCTTCACCGCCTTTGCGTACTTTTCCGACTCCGCGCGTATGAAAGCGGCGAACTCGCCGGGGCTGCCGCCGACCGCCTCGTAACCCAGGGTTTCGAGTTGCGATTTCAATTCCGGCGCGCGCACGACCCTGACAGTCAGTTCGTTCAGGCGCGCGATGATCTGCTTCGGCGTCTTGGCGGGCGCGACCAGCCCGAACCACGTGATCGCCTGAAAGCCCGGCACTCCGGCTTCGTCGATCGTCGGAACGTCGGCCAGTTGCGGCGAGCGCCTGGCGCTGGCAACGGCGAGCAGCTTCAGCCGCCCCGACTTGATGTGCGGCAACGCCGGCGGAATCGAGTTGAACATCAGATTCACGCTGCCCCCGATCAAATCGGTCACCGCCTGCGGCGCGCCCTTGTACGGCACGTGCGTCATGTTCACGCCCGCCACGCTTTTGAACAATTCCATCGCGAGATGATTCGGGGTGCCGTTGCCGGCCGATGCATAGTTGAGTTTGCCGGGTTCCGCCTTCGCAAGCGCGATCAGTTCCTTCACCGTCTTGACGGGAACCGCGGGGTGCGTAAGCAACAGGAACGGGCCGATGCAGACCAGACTCACCGGTGAAAAATCCCTGAGCGGATCGTACGCGACCTGTCTGTGCAGATGCGGCAGTATCGTGAGCCCAGGGCTGCTGAAAAACAGCGTGTAACCATCGGGAACCGCTCTTGCCGCGATCTCCGTTGCGATCAGCCCGCCCGCTCCGCCGCGGTTATCGATCACGAGTTGCTGGCCGAGCAGGCTCGATAAGCCGGGCTGTACCATGCGCGCCACGACATCCGGCGTGCCGCCGGCGGGCACCGGCACGATCACCCGGATCGGTTTGTCGGGATAGGCTTGCGCGGCGGCGGGCAACGGCGGCAACGCAACCGCCAGTCCAGCAAGAACTTTGCAACGAATGTTCAAGCGCTTTCTCTTGGGAGTTCTTACCACAGGAATAGTAGTCTATATCTGGTGAAAGGGTGAAGGAGTGAAAGGTTCCCTCTTCACTCCTTCACTCCTTCACTCCCAATCGGCTATCCTTACCATCTTTTCAGGAGGAGACAGCACATGACAACGACGACTACCGGCGTGTCCGGGCCGGGAGATGAACTTGCGGGCAAAGTGGCGCTGGTCACCGGCGCATCGCGCAACATCGGGCGCGCCACCGCGCTCGCGCTCGCGGCCGG
This sequence comes from Betaproteobacteria bacterium, assembly GCA_016192835.1. GTDB lineage: Bacteria > Pseudomonadota > Gammaproteobacteria > Burkholderiales > SG8-41 > PALSA-1004. The sequence goes on along the minus strand of JACPTJ010000028.1, from coordinate 5,898 downwards.
CGGCGCCGCGGTTGCGGTTAACACGCGCGCTTCCCGGGAGGCCGCCGCGAAAGTGGTGGAGGAAATCCGCGCTGCGGGCGGGCAGGCGGAAGTTTTCATCGCCGACATCGCCGATGCGGGCGCGGTGAAAGCCATGGCGGAAGGCATACTCAGGCGCTTCGGCCGCATCGACATACTCGTGCTCAACGCCTCGGTGCGCACCGAGAGGCCCTTCCTCGAATTGAGTTATGAAGAATGGCGCCAACCGCTTGCGATCACGCACGACGGCGCGTTCTTCTGCGCCCAGGCGTGTCTGCCCTCGATGCTCGAACATGGCGGCGGCGCGATCATCACGCTCGGCGGCATGCAGTCGCTGTCCGGCTCGAAGCACCGCGTGCACGGATCGGTCGCCAAACACGGGCTGGTCGGCATGACGCGGGCGCTCGCGCGCGAGTTCGGCGACCGCGGCGTTCGCGCCAACTGTATCGCGCCGGGAACGATGAACACGACGCGGGGGCCGGGACGCGCGCCGCGCCCTGAACCCAAAGGCATTCCGCTCGGACGCTACGGCGAGGCGGAGGAAATCGCCAGCGTGGTGCGCTTCCTCGCTGGACCCGGCGCGAGCTATCTCACGGGGCAGACCATTCAGGTAAACGGCGGCCAGATGATGTTTTGAAGGCAGTCTTACCAGCCGTGAGGCTCGGTCTGCAGAATATCGAGTTCCTCGAGCTGCTGGCGGAGGAAATCGATGCGCTCTTTGGTCGCGGTCGGCAACGGCGAACGCGTCGGCCCGACCGGCCGCCCCATCATGATCATCGCGCCTTTCAGGGATGAAGGGTACTGCTCCTTGAACAGCCGCCACAACCGCGAAATCTTGTACTGGCACGCACGCGCGGTCTCCCAGTCGTTGGCGACCAGCGCAGCGTAGAACTTGTTGCAGAGATTCGGCGCGATTGCGCCCGACGATGAGAACGAGCCGCAGGCGCCAAGCGGGAACGAAGCCAGCAAGTGCTCTACACCCATGATGATGGCGAACCCGGGCCGCATCCTGAGCGCCACGCGGGAGATCTCCATGAACTTCTCGCTGTGGAAGCTCGCGTCCTTCATGCCGATATAGTTCGGCAGGCGCTCGATCAGGCGGCGCGTGAGCTCGCCGGTGAATTCCACGCCCTCCCCGTTACGCCACGGCGAGTTGTAGGTGAGGATCGGCAGATCGGTCGTGGTGCCTATGCGCACGATGGAATCGAAAATCTCTTCCTGCGACGGCCGCCGGCAGTACGGCGAGATCGCCAGTATCATGTCCGCCCCGATTTTCCGGGCATGCCGCGCAATGTCGAGCGAATCTTCCTCCGACAACGTGCCAACGAAAATCGAAACCGGCACCCGCCCCGCGACCGTTTTCACTGCGACTTCCGCGCCGAGCTTGCGTTCCGCAATGGTGAGATTGAGCGACTCCGCCTTGTGGTGCGGCCATGCGATCGCCGGCGCGCCGTGCCGGACGTGAAAGTCCACCATTTTTGCGAACCCGTCAGCGTCAAGGCTGAAGTCATCCTTGAGCGGTGTGACCGGGGCCTGCATTACGCCTTTGAGAGTGATCGACATGTTCCCCACCGAATTGAATTGTCTGAACCCGAACCTTGCTTGCTACCGCGGGCTCGCGAGGTCCGCACACGCGGGCAGCCCCGGTCGTGATCCCAGCAACTCGTAATAGCGTGAAGCGAGCGCGAGGTCCTGCAACGCGGAGCCGACCGACTTGAATGCAATGAGCCCCTCGCGCGGCACGGTGGCCACGCCGGTGACGATTTGTGCGAGGCTCGCCCGCTTCGCCTCCGGCAGCGCGCCGCTCTTGACCGCCTGTCGCAACTCGCCTGCTTCCTCGAGCGCATGCCAGGAATCCACCACGACCAGCCCAGCATTGCGAAAACAGTCGACGTCAGCCTCGGCAAACTGCGGCCGCGTATTGCCCACCGCGCACAGCAGCCGGCATCGATCGAGCCATGCGCCGCGCAATATCGGTTCGCTGCTCCGCGAATTGCTCGCCGTGGCAACCACCGCGCGATCGCGCGCCGCCGCTTCCGCCGAGTCGACCGCCGTCACCGGAATGCCGAGCTTTTGGGACATTTCACGCGCGTAGGCCTCGCGATTGGCGGCGGTCGGGCTGAATACCGCGGCCGACTGCACGTCGTAGACCGCAGCCAGGCTTTCGAGCTGCGTGCGCGCCTGGTGGCCCGAACCGATCACACCGACGGTAACGGGACCGGAAACCCGCACCTTGCGGGCGATCACTCCGCTCGCCCCGCCCGTGCGCAGATCGGTGATCCCCTGTCCGTCCAGCAGCGCGAGCAGCTCGCCGTCCTGCAGGCGATAGAGCGTCACTACATAGCGCGCGCCCGTGCCCCGGACCGAATGATAGGCCTTGGTTGCGAGATAGCCGGCCTCGTGATCGGCGGCGACCAGCATGCGCATCGAGCCGCCCTCGAAGTCCGTGATGAAGTTCGGTGAAACAGTGGTATTCCCGGCCGCCTCGTGAATCAACGCCTGCTCGAGCAAAGTGATGACCTCGCGCATCGCGAGCACACCCTGCAGCGTTTGACAGCCCAGCACTACCGCCATTCAAGTCTTCGCCTCATGTTGAGTTTCTCCCCAGCCAATCTTCTGCAACCCCATGGTTCTCCCCAATTCAAAAGCAATGATGAATTCAGCGCGCCGGCGCGCGCGCGCCGCCTGCCGCGGACACACCGAGGCTGCGATTGAAACGCTCGAGGTCGTCCTCGACGCGCAGCGGCAGCGGCAGTCCGCGCGCTTCAGCCAACGGCCCGGCCACCGGTATCGGAACCGCTTTGGTCACGGGCTCAGCCACGCGCTGCGCCGGTCCCGGCGCCTCGAGACCATACCATGTTCCGATGCCAAACCCGGCCACGAGAACCACTGCCGCGCCTGCCGCCGTTCGCAGCCGTGACCGCCTGCCGCCGACCGCTGTGATTTTATTCGCCGCGATGAGTGCCTTGTAATCGGCGTCGACGCCGGCGCGCGCCTGCATCGCACGCTCCGCTTCGCCCTCGGCTTGCTCGCGCTGCTGCAGCGCTTGCATCGCCTGCTCGTGCGCCGTGATTTTCTCGCGCGTTGCTCGCTCAGCCGCGCGCTCGGTTTCAGCGCGCGCCCTGGCTTTCTGCGCAGCTCGTTCCTCCGCCGAACTGCGTCCCAGGGCTTTTTCCTGCAACCGCCGCTCAGCGTCGAGCCGCGATTCAGCCACTCGTTGCGCCGCGACTTCCGCTTTTTCCCGGCGCGCTGCCTGCGCCACCGCTTCACTCTCTGCTGCCGCGCGCTCTTGTGCCGCAGCTGCCGCCTGTTCATCCGCCGTAGCGCGCTGCCTGGCGCTTTCCTCGGCTGCGCGCTCCGCCTGCGCACGCGCCTGTGCCAGCGCCGATGCTTCCTGCTCCTTGCGCGCGCGTGCCAATGCCGCCGCTTCGGCTTGCGCGTCGGCCTGCTGCCGTGCCGTGGCTTCCTCCAGCGCCCGCGCTTCCGCGGCGCTGCGTTCTTGCGCCGCTGCTTCCGCAAGTCGCTCCGCTTCCGCAAGTTGCGCGGCGAGTTGCGCAGCCTCACGCTGAGTTTGCGCCCGCGCGGCAGCCTCCGCCTGCGCTTCCGCTTGGCTGCGCGCCTGCGCTTCCTCGAGTGCTCGCGCTTCCGCCGCGCTGCGCTCCTGCGCCGCCGCCTGCGCCCGCCGCTCCGCTTCGCTACGTGCTGCGGCCAATTCCGCCGCCTCGCGCTCGGCCTGTTCACGCGCCGCTGCCTGTGCCGCCGCCTTCTGCTCCGCCGCCTCGCGCGCCTGCGCGTCCTCAATCAAACGCCGCTCAGCCTCGCGACGGGTTGCGGCCACCCCCAGCGCTTCGGCTTCCGCCTTTTCCCGGCGTAAAGCCTGCACCGTCGCTTCGCGTTCCGCTGCCGCGCGCTCCCGCGTCACCGCCGCCGCGCGCTCATCGGCCGCCGCGCGCTGCTTCGCACTCTCCTCCGCCGCGCGCTCCGCTTCGCGCCGCGCATTCACTTGTGCGCTCGCACTCAACTCAGCCTGCGCGCGTGCCTGCGCGCGTGCCACGGTCTCCTGCTCCTCGCGCGCCCGGGCCAGCGCGGCTGCCTCCGCTTGCGCTTCCGCCTGCTGCCTCGCGGCCGCTTCCTCCAGCGCGCGCGCTTCCGCCGCAGTGCGCTCGCGCGCCGCCGCCTCCGCAACTGCTTCGCCTCCGCTACCGCCTGCTCGTCCGCCGCGGCGCGTTGCTTTGCACTCTCCTCCGCCGCACGCTCCGCTTCCTGCCGGGTGCGCGCCTGCTCGATCGCCGCACGCTCCGCCTGCGCTCGCGCCTGCGCCAACGCCAGCGCTTCCTGCTCCTCATGCGCTCGCGCCAGCACCGCAGACTCCGCCCGCGCGTCCGCCTCCTGCCGCGCTGTGGCTTCCTTCAGCGCTTTCGCTTCCGCCGCGACTCGTTCTTTCGCCGCGGCCTCAGCTTGCGCTTCAGCCTGCTGCCGCGCCGTCGCTTCCTTCAGCGCTTGCGCTTCAGCCGCCGCGCGTTCACTTGCCACCGCCTCCGCAAGTTGCTCCGCTTCGGCGCGCTGCGCCGCCAACTCCGCCGCCGCGCGCTCGGCTTGGATTCGCGATTCAGCCTGACCTCGCGCTTCGGCCTCCGCGCGCGCGCGCGCAACTGCCGCCTCCTCCGCCTGCGCGTCCGCTTGCTGCCGTGCAATGGCTTCCTTCAGCGCTTGCGCGTCCGCCAAGGCGCGTTCCTTCACCGCCGCTTCGGCTTGTGCTTCAGCCTGCTGCCGCGCAGTTGCCTCCTTGAGCGCTTGCGCTTCCGCTGCCACGCGTTCGTTCGCCACCGACTCGGCAAGTTGCTCCGCTTCGGCACGCCGCACCGCCAACTCCGCCGCCGCGCGCTCGGCTTGGATTCGCGATTCAGCCTGACCTCGCGCTTCGGCCTCCGCGCGCGCGCCAGCAACTGCCGTCGACTCCGCTCGTTGCTCCGCTTCGGCGCGTTGCGCCGCCAACTCCGCCGCCGCACGCTCCGCCTCAAGTCGCGCTTCAGCCTTACTTCGCGCTTTCGCCTCCGCCTTCTCACGGCGTGCCGCTTGTGCGATCGCTTCCTTCTCCGCCACCGCACGCTGCTTAGCCTCCGCCACTGCCTGCTCGTCCGCCGCGGCGTGTTGCTTCGCACTCTCCTCCGCCGCACGCTCCGCTTCGTGCCGGGTGCGCGCCTGCTCGATCGCCGCACGCTCCGCCTGCGCCCGCGCCTGCGCCAGCGCCAGCGCTTCCTGCTCCTCACGCGCGCGCGCCAGCGCCGCAGCTTCCGCCTGCGCGTCCGCCTGCTGCCGTGCTGTGGCTTCCTTCAGCGCTTTCGCCTCCGCCGCAGCACGTTCCTTCGCCGCAACCTCCGCGGCGCGCTCAGCTTTGTGCCGCGTGTTCGCCTGCGCGCTCGCCGCACGCTCTGCCTGCTCACGTGCTTGCGCCAATGCCAGCGCTTCCTGCTCCTCGCGCGCCCGCGCCAGCGCTGCTGCCTCCGCTTGCGCTTCGGCTTGCTGCCTCGCAGTGGCTTCTTCCAGGGCTTTCGCCTCAACGGCAATGTGTTCGTGCGCCGCCGACTCCGCTCGTTGCTCCGCTGCAGCGCGTTGCGCCGCCAATCCCGCAGCCTCCCGCTCCGCTTCGAGCCGCGATTCAGCCTGGCCTCGCGCTTTCGCCTCCGCCTTCTCACGGCGTGCCGCTTGCGCGATCGCTTCCTTCTCCGCAATCGCACGCTGCTTCGCCTCCGCTACCGCCTGCTCGTCCGCCGCGGCGCGTTGCTTTGCACTCTCCTCCGCCGCACGCTCCGCTTCCTGCCGGGTGCGCGCCTGCTCGATCGCCGCACGCTCCGCCTGCGCTCGCGCCTGCGCCAACGC
>JACPTJ010000573.1 GCA_016192835.1 Betaproteobacteria bacterium | reverse complement strand
ACCGATCTTGAGTTCAGTCTTCTCGGGTGCGTCGGAACCTGCTGCCCACGCGCCTTGGCGCACTGCGTCCGGCACCAGGCTCATCAGCGCCGCGCCGGTCAGCACGCCGCCGCGCCGCAGGAATTCGCGGCGTTTGCTGCTTTCCGGCTGCTCGATAATTTGGGCCTCACGTTTCATCTCATCACTCATGATTCACTCCTGTTCAAAAAATCTGCGCGTCGTTTTGCCAAATAAGAAGGCGCCCATCTTCCGCGGCATGCTGTGCCTTGAAAAATGGACGCCGTTGCCCATTGCCTGCGTGCGTCCGCCATTGGACGCGCGGTGATCTACATGGGACTTAGCAAGCGGTGTGCCAGTCCGAGATTTTTAACGTAGGTCTATGAAATATATATATAATCGTGATCGAACTAGCCAAAAATCTATTTCGAATCTTGCACTGCTGCAGTGCACAATTAACCTGTGACGCCTCATAGGCGCGCGCGGGTAACGGAATGCGGGAAGCGGAAAGAGCAAAACTTGATCAGGTAAGCAAGCCGGCAACCGCGATGACCTGGCGTGCGACCTCGGCGAGCCGAGCATTGTTCTCCATCGCCTGTCTGCGTAGCGCGCGGTAGGCTTCCTCTTCCGAAAGGTTGCGGGTTTTCATCAGGATGCCTTTGGCGCGCTCGATCAACTTGCGATCGGCGAGCTTCTCCTCGATTTCGCCAAGCTCGCGCTTCAGGGCATGGAACTGCTCGAACCGCGCGACCGCGGCGTCGATGATCGGGCCGATGCGCTCAGCCATCATGCCGTCGACGACGTAGGCGCTGACACCGGCTTGCGTCGCGGCGCGGATTTTTTCACTGTCGCCGTCGTGCGTGAACATCACCATCGGGCACGGCTCGTCGCGGCTCACCACGCACAGATTCTCGAGCGTGTCGCGGTCGGGCGAATCGGTGTCGATGATGACGATGTCGGGATGTAATGCGCTGACCTGATGGTGCAGATCGAATGCGGACGGCAAGTACGCAATCACCTCGTAGCCCGACTGTACGAGTGCGCGCTGCAGCGCTTCGGCACGCTCCATGACTTCATCGACGATCATTACCTTGAGCATCCGGATCCGTTCCAGCAAAGCGCATCACGTCACAAGAACCTCAACGCAAGCGCTGTGCCAGGATACTGAACGATAATTAATTCATGGGGTTAGCATTGATGCCGTGGATCTCATTGCGCGTTGCTGGTGCATATAGCGAGCGTTCGCCTTGTTGTAGTGCTGCGCAGCCAAGAGGCCCCGGCACCGTATCAATTACCGCTGGCGATGGACTTGTCACGGCGTTGCGTCTGGCACAGAATCCCCTACTGCCTGCACCAGCGGCGCTGACCCGGGATACGTCCAGCGCAGAGGGACGCGGCATTTCGTCGCAAGCAGGGTGTAACGGGGAGCAACAGTGGAATTTATCGAGCGGCCTGCCGGTAAGGCAGTTATACTCGCGCCCAACCTCCGATCAGTTCCGTGATCGCGTGCTCGCACTCGTCCACACCTGCACCAAGGCGCAGCAGGCGGTCGTGCTCGACTTCTCCTCGGTCGATTACATTTCGAGTGCGGGCCTGCGCGTCTTGATGCTCGCCGCCAAACAGGCGCGCGCTTCCGGCGGTACTGTTGCTCTCGCCGCACTGCAACCGGTGGTGCTCGAGATCTTCCAGATCAGCCGGTTCGACAAGGTGCTTGCGTGTCACCCGGGAATAGCCGAGGCGCTGGCCGCGGTGGGAGCCGGCGGCTAGTGGACACTATGCGGGTGCGTTTCTGGGGTACGCGCGGATCGATTCCGGCGGCGCTCACCGCGCACATGCTGCGCGATAAGCTGGTGCACGCGCTGGTCTCCGCGGCGGGCCACAATCTCGATACCCCTGAAAAGGCCGGCGCCTTCGCCGACACTCTGCCGTTCCCGATTTCACACACTTTTGGCGGCAACTCACCGTGCGTCGAGCTGCTGGCTGACGGTGCACCGCGGGTTCTGCTCGATATGGGTTCCGGGGGCCGCCCGGCGGGGCTCGAGGCGCTGCGGCAACTGGCAGGCAAGCCCGGGGAATTCCATATCTTCATGTCCCACCTGCATTGGGACCATATCATGGGTTTCCCGTTTTTTACTCCGGCCTATATTCCCGGCCACAGCATTCGCATCTATGGCTGCCATGCGGAACTCGAGCACGCGTTTCGCCGGCAGCAGGCGCCACCTTCCTTTCCGGTGGACTTCTCCAAGCTGGGCGCACGCATCGAGTTCGTGCAACTCGAACCTGGCCGCCATTACGAGATTGCCGGCTACCGCGTCATGGCCAAGCTCCAGGCGCACGGCGGCGATTCGTACGGCTATCGCTTCGAGCGCGGCGGCAAGACCGTGATCTACTCCACCGATTCCGAACACAAGCTTGACGACATCGCGCAGACTGATGGCTTCATCGATTTTTTCCACGCTGCCGACCTCGTGATTTTCGACGCGATGTATTCCCTGGCCGATGCCATCTCGGTCAAGGAAGACTGGGGCCACTCGAGCAACGTGGTGGGGGTCGAGCTCTGCCAGCTGGCGCAGGCCAGGCACCTCGTGCTTTTTCATCATGAACCGGCCTACGACGATGCCACCATCGAGCGCGTGTGGCGCGAAACGCAACGGCTCGAAGAGATCACCCGGGGCGAGCACCCGGTGCAGGTGACCGCAGCCTACGACGGTCTCGAGATCGCGCTGTAGGCCGTGGGTACCGCCGCCGATCGAAAAACATCGCCGCGGAAGTCTGGCTGGCGAAGCTGGCTCGCCAGTGGCCGCGCCCATGGGCTCGGCGTGCTCATCGCCGGTGCATTCGCCATCGCATTGCTCGTCCCCGACCCGGGGCCGCTGTCCACCGTGCGCCTTGCCACCTTCGATGCCTACCAGTCGTGGCTGCCGCGCGAGCGCCGCTCGGCGCCGGCCGTCATCGTCACCGTGGACGATGCAAGCCTCGCGCGCATCGGCCAATGGCCCTGGCCGCGGGATACCGTCGCGCGGTTGGTCGAGCGCGTTGCGGCGCGAAATCCGGCGGCGATCGGGGTCGGCATAATGTTCGCCGAGCCGGATCGGGCATCCCCGGAGCGCATCGCGAGCGCCTTGCGCGCGCGCGAACCGGATCTTGCGGATCGTCTGGCGAAGCTGCGGCCCAATGATTCGATCCTGGCCGAAGCGATTGCGCGCGCGCCCGTGGTCCTTGGCATTGCCGGCATCGACGAGATCACGCCTGAGACTGCGCCGCTCGCGCCGGCACGCATTGTGGGGCCGCCTGCGCCGCTGAGTCGTTACGCCGGCACGCTGCGCAGCCTGCCCGAGATCGATCGCGCGGCTCGCGGCCACGGATTGCTGAGCGCCGAGACCGAGAACGGTGTCTTGCGGCGGCTGCTGTTGGCCGCGTCGATTCGCGATCGTCCGGTCCTCACGCTCACGCTGGAGAGCCTCAGGGTGGCGGCAGGGGAGTCCTTGTTCACGCTCGAATCCAATGCCGACGGGCTTACGCACATTGCGATCGCTGGCCGCAAGATACCGACACAGCAAGACGGCAGCCTGTGGATACACTACACGCCACACGATCCCACCCGCTACGTTTCGGCGGCAGACGTACTCGAGGGTCGCGACGATCCCCGAGACATCGCGAACAAGATTGCGTTGCTCGGCGCCACGGCGACCGGTCTGGTTGACCTGCTGACGACGGCGCGTGGTGAACGCATACCGGGAATTGAAATCCATGCCCAGGTGCTCGAGAACGTTGTGGATGGCTCGCTGCTGTCGAGGCCGGCGTGGGCGAGGCAGGTCGAGGCACTGGCTTTTGCGCTCGCTGCCCTATTGGTCGTGTTCGGCTTGCCTCGCGTCGCTGCGCGGCGCGCGTCGTCCATTCCGCTTCGAACGCAAGGTGCGCACGACCGGCGGCGCCGCTCACGAAGCTTGCCGCGGCCCTCGCTGGCTATTCCGCTGGTATGTTCGGGCGTGTTGGCCGCCGCCGGGGTGAGCGCCTACTTCTGGGGCCAGATGCTGCTGGATCCGGTCACCCCGATCGCGGGAATTACAGTTCTCTACGGGTTCATGCTTTCCGTCACTCTGGTCGCCACCGACCTGCAGCGGCGCGAAATCGCGGCGCGACTTGCAACCGAACGCGAAACCGCGGCGCGAGTGGCGGGGGAACTCGAGGCGGCGCGCCGCATCCAGACGGGAATGCTGCCGAGTCCCGAGCTGGTCCTCGAGCACGAGCACCGGGCTGGAATTTTCGCCTACATGCGTCCGGCGCGCGAAGTCGGCGGCGACCTCTACGATTTTTTCCTGCTGCCCGGCGACAAGCTCTTCGTCATGGTCGGCGATGTCTCGGGCAAGGGCCTGCCTGCGGCCATGTTCATGGCGGTCAGCAAGGCACTCGTGAAAAGCTCCACGCTGCGCGCGACCGCCGGGCTGGACATACTGATGACGGCGTTTAACTCGGAGATTTCGAGGGAAAATCCGGAGCAACTGTTCGTCACGGTGATCGCGCTCGTCATCGACCTGCGCACGGGCGAAGTTGAATATTGCAATGCCGGCCACGAACCGCCGCTGCTCGCGCGACGCTCGGGAGAGATTATCATCGTCAACGAGGGCGGCGGCCCGCCGCTTTGCGTGATGGAGGATTTTCCCTACGAACAGGCGCGGTTCACGCTATTACCCGGAGATGTCCTGTTGCTGATGTCGGACGGTATCACCGAAGCCATGAATACCGGCGGTGCGCTTTATGGACGGGAGCGCCTCGAGACGCTGCTTGAAGTGCGCCGCGGAAGCAGCGCGGATGGCGCAACGCTCGGCCACAAGATACTCGCGGACGTAAAGACTTTCGAAGCCAGCGCCGATCCCGCAGACGACCAGACGCTGGGGATTGTT
>JACPTJ010000572.1 GCA_016192835.1 Betaproteobacteria bacterium | reverse complement strand
GAAGACTCGCGCGGCGCGCATTTCCGTACCGATTTTCCCGACGTGCGCGATCTCGCGAATTCGCATTACACCTGCGTGACCTGGAAGGAAGGGCGTTTCGACGTTACGACGCGCCCCGTAATCTTCTCGCGCGTCAAGCCCGGCGAGACGCTCCTGAAAGCAACGATCGCCGCCTGACACGCTCTCCCGATCTCACGTAAGTCGCTTATGCCTAGGTTGTCTATCAACGAACTGACCGGACTCGCCACCCACGCACTTCAAAATGCCGGGGCGTCGCCCGCGATGGCGCGAGCGACGGCCAGGGCGCTGGTTGCCGCCGAAGCGGCAGGCCTGGCTGGGCACGGACTGTCGCGCGTAGCGCTCTACGCGCAGCACGTGCGCGAGGGGCGCGCGGCTGGCGCCACTGAGCCGCGCATCGTTCATGAAAAGGGTGCAGCCTGCCTGATCGACGCGCAGGGCGGCCTTGCCTACCTCGCAATGGAACTGGCAACCCGCGAGGCGATACGCCGCGCGACTGAATTCGGCGTTGCTTTCTGCGGCGTGACCCGCAGCCACCATTGCGGGGCGATGGACTATCATCTCGCGCCACTTGCGGCAGCCGGCATGGTGGGAATCGGCTTTACCAACACGCCGGCGGCGATCAATGCATGGGGCGGCAGAAAGCCGCTGTTCGGCACCAACCCGATTGCAGCAGTGTTCCCGCGCTACGCGCGTTTGCCGCTGGTGATTGATTTGTCGCTCACCGAAGTCGCGCGCGGCAAGATCATGCTTTACGCAAGGGAAGGCAAGCCGATCCCCCCGGGTTGGGCGGTGGACAAGGAAGGCAGGCCGACCACCGATGCCAAGGCCGCGCTGACCGGCAGCATGGCGGCAATCGGCGGTGCCAAAGGCGCGATGCTCGCGCTGATGGTGGAATTGCTATGTGCCGCGCTGACCGGCGCGCGATTCGGCCTGGAGAACGACTCATTCTTCGAGCCGGGGCGTCCGGCATCGATCGGCCACGCGCTGCTCGCGATCAACCTGGGCGCGCTGGCCGGCAGCGACGTCTATTTCGAGCGCGTCGAGACCTTGATTACGGCAATGCTGGCGGATGAAGACGTGCGGCTGCCCGGTGACCGCCGGCACGAATCAGCTGCTGACGCGTGCGCCAGCGGCATTGAGATAACCGACGCGATGCTCGAGCAGTTGCGCGAACTGGCTGCTTAAAGCGCTTGCAGTCGGGGAACGGTTGCCGGTCCGCCGGCGACGTGCGCGGTTTTTGTAGTTGGCGGGTTGGCCGCGAGCCCGTATCATAAGCAATTGCGCGGTCCAGACCGCTCCTATCGGAGGAACCATGAAGCAGATATTGAGATTACTCGCGTTCGCCGCGGGCACGCTGTTCGCGCTCGCCGGCTTCGCGCAGCAGAAGATCACGCTGTCCATTGCCACCGGCCCCACCGGCGGGGTCTACTACCCGATGGGCGGAGGCATGGCGAACATCCTGTCCAAGAATGTACCGGGCCTCAACGCGACCGCGGAGTCCACCGCGGGCTCAATCGCCAACCTTGAGTTCATACTGACGAAGAAGGCGGAAGTCGCGCTCTCGATGGCGGACGCGAGCTGGGACGCCTACAAGGGGCAGGACAAGTTTCAGGGCAGGCCGGTGCCGGTGCGGGGCCTGATGGTGCTCTACCCCAACCGTTTCCATATCGTCACGCTCGACGGCCTCGGCATCAACAAGGTCACTGATCTCAAGGGCCGGCGCGTGTCCACCGGCCCACCGCGCAGCGGGACGGAGGTGAAGGCGAACCGGGTGCTGGAGGCGGCGGGCCTCAACCCCGACAAGGACATCACCCGCGAGCGTCTCACGGTGCAGGAGTCGGGCAATGCGCTCAAGGACCGCAAGATCGACGCTTTCTTCTGGTCGGGCGGCATTCCCACCGCCGCAGTGACCGACCTTGCGGCCAGCCCGGGCGTCAAGATCAAGTTCATCGAGCACGACGAACTGGTCGAGGTGCTGAACAAGAAGTACGGCCCGCTCTACGTGAAGGACATCATTCCGGCCAAGTCCTACCCGGGCCAGGACAAGGACGCGCACGTGAGCACCATATGGAACATACTGGTGACGAGCGCCAACACCCCGGACGATGTGGCCTACAACATCGTGAAGACGATGTTCGAGAAGAAGGAAGACATGGTCCGGGTGCACAGGGAATCGCAGAACTTCGACTTCAAGTATCAGACCAACGCGGCGATCGTGATTCCGTTCCACCCGGGGGCGGTCAAGTACTTCCGCGAAAAAGGGCTGAGCGTCAAATAACCTTCGGGTCTTACCGGGCCTGAGCGAAATCCAGCGCGCCGCGCGCTGGATTTCTTTTTTTTGCGTGCGAGTGGAGCCGGGCGGAGGCGAGCACGATGAGCAGCAAGGACGAGGATCTGATTCACGACATTGCCGCGGCGCACCACATCGCGGTCGACGAAGCTGCGCTCAAGAAGGCCGAGCAGTACATCGAGGCGGAGGAGGGCCCGACCAACCGCCTGACCGGCCACCTCGGCCGCTTCGTGGTGGTGGTGGCCGTCATCATGTCGTTCTTCCACCTCTATGCGGCCTACGCCATCGTGCCGACGCAGCAGTTGCGCATGGTGCACGTCGGCTTCGTGCTGTTCCTGAGCTATCTGCTGTTCCCGTTTTCCCGCGGCTACCGTCACCGCGTCATGTGGTGGGACTGGATTGGGGCCGCGGTCTCGCTCGTTGTCATCGGCTACGGCATCTTCGGCGGCGACGATTTCACCGATCGCAGCACCATCCCGACCAACCTGGACATGGTGTTCGGCGTGATCCTGACGCTGCTCGTGCTGGAAGCGGCGCGCCGCGGCACTGGCTGGATCATGCCGTTCGTATGCGTGCTGTTCGTGGTTTACGCGATGCTCGGCCCGTACCTGGGCGAGCCGTGGACGCACCGCGGCTATGACATCTCGCGGCTCGTTGGCCACATGTATATGACGCTGGAGGGGATCTTCGGAGTGCCGGTGGATGTATCCTCCTCGCTCATCATACTCTTCACCATCTACGGCGCCTTCCTGCAGATGTCCGGCGCCGGCAAGTTCTTCATCGACTTCTCTTTCGCCGCGATGGGGGGCAAGTCCACCGGCGCCGGGCGCACCATCGTGCTGTCCTCGTTCCTGCTTGGGGGGCCGTCCGGCAGCGGCGTGGCCACCACGGTGACGCTCGGCACCGTGGCCTATCCGATGCTCGCCAAGGCGGGCTACGGCAAGGATGCGGCAGGCGGATTGCTGGCGGCAGGGGGGCTTGGAGCGATCATCTCGCCGCCGGTATTGGGCGCGGCCGCCTTTCTTATCGCGGAGTTCCTCAAGATCTCGTACCTCGACGTGATCTTGATGGCGACGATACCGACGCTGTTATATTACTTCGCGCTGCTCCTGATGGTCGAGATCGACGCGCGCAAGTTCGGCATGCCCAACGTCGTCATAGACAAGGCGGCGACGATGTGGGAGCTGACCAAACACTACGGGTTCCACTTCCTGTCGCTGGTCGCGATCATTGTCTTCATGCTGCTCGGCTTCTCGCCGGTGGCGGCCGTGTTCTGGGCGACCGCGGTCGCGTTTGTCATGAGCGCGCTGCACCCCGACTGCGCGCTCATGAGTTGGCGGCAGATGGTCCTGTACTGCATCGTCGTGGTCGCAGCGTGCCTGATTTACTCGGCGGTCAATGGCCGATTCCATCCCGACGCGCTGACCTGGGCTCTCCCGGCTGGTGCGCTTGCCCTCGTCGCCGCTGCCATCATCCGGCCCGGGTGGCGCCTCTGGCCGGAGAAGCTCGTGAAGGCGCTCGAATACGGCTCGGTCAGCGTCCTTAACGTTGCCGCCACCTGTGCCGCGGCGGGCATCATCGTCGGGGTGGTGACGCTCACCGGGCTCGGGCTCAAGTTCAGCTCGATCGTGCTGCAGTACGCCGATTCCCTCACGCGAGGCACGCTGGATGCGCTCGCGGTGGTCGGCGTCGCGCAGACCCCGGCGCTGCTGCACGACGTAAAACTCCTGTATACCGCGAGCTTTACCTCGCTGATCGTCTGGATCGTGGGACTGGCGGTGCCGGTGACGGCGAGCTACATCATCTGCGCGGTGATTGCGGCGCCGGCGCTGATCCTGCTCGGGGTGCCGGATTTTGCTGCGCACATGTTTATCTTCTACTACGCGGTGCTGTCGGAAGTGTCGCCGCCGACCGCGCTGTCGCCGTTCGCCGCCGCGGCGATCACCGGCGGCGACCCGTACAAGACGACCCTGCAGTCGTGGAAGTACACGATGCCGGCTTTTCTGGTGCCGTTCATGTTCGTGCTCGACCCGGCGGGGCTGGGGCTCCTGCTGATGGGATCGTTCAAGAATCTCGCGACCGCGTCGTGGCTCGATATCGCGACCGTCAGCATCACCGCGATGATCGGCATCGCCGCGCTCGCCGGCGGCATGCAGGGCTGGCTGTTCAAGCGAACCACGTCGTTCGAGCGCTGGCTGCTGATTATCGCCGGGCTCGCGCTGGTGTATCCGAAAGCGATTTTCGACTACATCGGCGTTGCGCTGATGGTGGTGGTAATCGTGATGCAGAAGGCGCGCAAGGAGGTGGCCCATGCTGCAGCGTGACCGCCACTTTTCGCTCCGGCCCCCTGGCAGGCGGAAGGTTCGGGACGGCGTTCCGGCACCCTCCATGCTGGAATCCTTCCACGCCAAACTGGCGACGCCGTTTGCGGTGCTCGGCATTCGCACGTCCGGCGAGTTACTGACCGGCATCAAATATCTGCCGCGCGGCGTCGCGACGCTCGCGCCGGTCAACCGGCTTGCCGCGAGAGTGTGCCGCCAGCTCGAGCGCTATCTCGACGATCCCGAATTCAGGTTTGATCTGCCGTACGAATTCAACGGAACCGCGTTCCAGAGCCGCGTGTGGCGCGCGATCTGCGCTATCCCGAGCGGCGCGACGCTGACCTATCTCGACATCGCGCGCCAGTTAAAAAGCGCTCCCCGCCCGGTGGGGGGCGCGTGCGGCGCCAACCGCATCCCGCTCGTGATTCCCTGCCACCGCGTGGTCGCGAGCCACGGCATCGGCGGCTTCATGAACGCGCGCGGTGGAGCGCCGATAGTCATCAAGCAGTGGCTGCTGCGTCATGAAAGCGCCTGAAGATTCCGTCCTCGACGAATTCTGCGATTCGTTGTGGCTGGAAGACGGGCTGTCGCGCAACACGCTCGACAGCTATCGCCGCGACCTGAGCCAGTTCCGGCTCTGGCTCGCCAAGCAGCACCGCAAGCGGCTGCTCGACGCCGATCACGGCGATCTGCTCTCTTACCTCGCAAATCGCGTTGCCGCCCACGCCAAGGCAACCACGACCAGCCGCCAGCTGTCGAGTTTCAAGCGCTTTTATCAATACGCGCTGCGCCAGGGCAGCATCAGCTCCGACCCCAGCATCAATATCGATGCGCCGAAACTGCCGCGCGGCCTGCCCAAAAGCCTGACCGAGGAGGACGTTGAGAAGCTGCTCGTCGCACCGAACGTCGATGACGCGCTGGGCTTGCGCGATCGCACCATGCTGGAGACGCTTTATGCGAGCGGGCTGCGCGTGTCCGAACTGGTAACGCTTAAAGTCTCGCAGGTGAGCCGGGACATGGGTGTGGTGCGCGTGATCGGCAAGGGAGCCAAGGAGCGGCTGGTGCCGCTGGGCGAGGAAGCGCTGGCGTGGATCACGCGTTACTGCAAGGATTCACGGCCGCGGATCCTGGGCAGGCGCGCAGCGGACGCGCTGTTCGTCACGAATCGCGGCACGGCGATGACGCGCCAGGCGTTCTGGCACCTGCTCAAGCGCCACGCCTCGCGTGCCGGGCTCAGGCAGGCGATTTCTCCTCACACGCTGCGCCACGCGTTCGCAACGCACCTGCTCAATCACGGCGCCGATCTGCGCGTGGTGCAGTTGCTGCTCGGGCACGCCGACATTTCGACGACGCAGATTTACACCCACGTCGCGCGCGAGCGGTTGAAGCAGTTGCACGCGAAACATCATCCACGCGGATGAAACGGTGATTCGTGATTGGTGATTTGTTGAACGGCATTTACGAGCCACGATCAACGAGCCACGATCAACGAGCCACGATCAACGAGCCACGCGCGCGTTACGCGCGCCTGCCCCGCTCGATCGTGACGCCGAGCCGCTTCACGTTGCGCAGCGCCCCCAGCTTGGCGATGCTGACTTTGACCCACGGCGCCTTGAATTCGCCCATGATGACTTCAGCAATCGCCTCCCCGGCTTGCTCCAGCAGCGAGTGGTGCTGCGCCTTGAACAGTTGCTCGATGCGCCCGACGATTTTGCTGTAATCGATGGTGTCGCCGATCTTGCCGCTATGCGCCGCGTGTTCGCCGGGAAGGCCGACTTCGAGGTCGAGCTGTATCGTCTGCGGCGTCTGCTGTTCCCATTCGTAGATGCCGATCAGGGTGTCAATCCTGAGCTCGTGAATGAAGATGATGTCCATGTAAATTCAGTGATTGGTGATTGGTGATTGGTGAATGGTGAAGGGCAAGCGCATGAACCTTACCCTGCCGTTTTTGGTTAGAATCGGCGCTTATTCTATTTGAATTCGCGGCATGGCAATAGTTTTGACCGTTGTTGCGTATCTGATCGGCTCGATTTCGTTCGCGGTGCTGGTGAGCCGTGCGATGGGATTGCCCGACCCGCGCACGTTCGGCTCGAAGAACCCGGGTGCGACCAATGTGCTGCGCACTGGCAGGAAAGCTGCTGCGGCGCTGACCTTGCTCGGTGACAGCGCGAAAGGCTGGCTCGCGGTATTTCTGACCGACACCCTTTTCGCGACGGCGGTTCCGCCGGTCTACAAGATGTCGCTGGTCGCGGTGGCGGTGGTGGTCGGACACATGTACCCGGTGTTTTACCGCTTCCAGGGCGGCAAAGGCGTGTCGACCGCGCTCGGCGTGCTGCTCGCGCTGAACGGCTGGCTTGCGGCAGGCGCGGCTGCAACGTGGATCATCATCGCTTTTTTCTTTCGCATTTCATCGCTCGCGGCATTGATTGCCGCGGTTTCCGCGCCGTTTTTCTGTTTCCTGCTCTACGGGGTGCACCCGTACACGGCTGCGGTTGGTGTGATCGCGCTCTTGCTGATCTGGCGCCACAAAACCAACATCAGGAATCTGCTCGCCGGCACGGAGGGAAGAATCGAAGAGCAAGGGCGGGCCGGGCAATAGAACAGCAACTAAGCGGGGGCCAGCGTTTCCAGTCCCCAGCGCGGGCGCACGGAAAAGCTTCGTGAGGCGTGAGGCGTGAGGCGTGAGGCGTGTTCCAGCCGCTTCGCGGCGGCGAACGCGATCATCGCGCCATTGTCGGTGCAGAATTCCAGCGCGGGGTAAAACACCTGCAGGCCGTCGCGGGCCGCAACCTGCGTGAGCCGCGCGCGCAGTTCCAGATTGGCGCCGACGCCGCCCGCGACCACGAGCTGCTTGAGACCGCTCAACCTGAGCGCCGCGAGCGATTTTGCCACCAATACGTCAACGATCGCGGCCTGAAATTCGGCTGCGATATCGGCGCGCGCCTGCGGGTCGAGCGCGCGGCCTTTGACCTGCATCAGCACCGCGGTTTTCAATCCGCTGAAGCTGAATTCGAGATCGCCGCTGTGCAGCATCGGCCGCGGCAGCGTGATGCGCCCGCGCCTTCCCTGCTCCGCAAGTTTTGCCAGCGCCGGCCCGCCGGGGTAGCCGAGGTCGAGCAGCTTCGCGGTCTTGTCGAACGCTTCGCCGGCCGCGTCATCGAGCGTCTCACCGAGCAGCTCGTAGTCGCCGACGCCGGCCACCCGCATCAACTGGCTGTGGCCGCCTGACGCCAGCAGCGCGATGAACGGAAATTGCGGCGCAGGCCGCGCCATCAGCGGCGATAGCAGATGGCCCTCGAGATGGTGAATGCCGAGCGCTGGCACACCGAGCGCGTAGGCGAGGCCATGTGCGATGCTGGCGCCCACCAGCAATGCCCCCGCGAGCCCGGGCCCCTGGGTATAGGCGATTGCGTCGAGATCGGCGAGCACGCACCCAGCCTGCGCCAGGATGGCGCGTGTCAGCGGCAGCACGCGCCGGATGTGATCCCGCGAGGCGAGTTCAGGCACTACCCCGCCGTAGTCGGCGTGCAGCGCGGCCTGGGAATAGAGCGCATGGGCGAGCAGGCCGCGTCGGGCGTGATAGAGCGCAACACCGGTCTCGTCACACGAGGTTTCGATTCCCAGAACCAGCATAAAAGGGCGAAAAAGGGGGGTAAATCAGAGAGCTTTGAAAACGGGATTGCCGCTGCTATAATACGCGCCTTTCGCATTTTCTGACTGGGTAACCGCTTTATGCCGACTGTTCGAGTCAAGGATAACGAGCCGTTTGAAGTGGCGATGCGCCGCTTCAAGCGCACGATTGAAAAGACCGGGCTGCTTACCGAGCTGCGCGCACGCGAGTTCTACGAAAAGCCCACTTCCGAGCGCAAACGCAAGCATGCCGCGGCGGTGAAGCGCCACTACAAGCGCCTGCGCTCGCACATGCTCCCACCCAAGTTGTTTTGAATTCGCGAGGAGTCAGGGGTGAGGCATAACCCCCTGCTCCGTGCATTTTTTCCCGCACGCCCCACGCTTCTCGCCTCGCAGTGTCCCTAAAAGCCCGCATCAGCGACGACATGAAGGCCGCAATGCGCGCCAAGGATGCGCCGCGCCTCGCCGCGATCCGGCTGCTGCTCGCGGCGATGAAGCAGAAGGAAGTCGACGAGCGAGTCGAGCTCACCGATACCGACGTGATCTCGATCATCGAGAAAATGATCAAGCAGCGGCGCGATTCGATCGCCCAATACGAAGCGGGCAACCGCAAGGATCTTGCCGACGCCGAGAGGTTCGAGATCACCGTGCTCGCCGCCTATATGCCGCAGGCGCTGTCGGACGCCGAGATCGCCGCCGCGATTGCCGAGGCGGTGCAGTCGAGTGGCGCCAAAGCCATGTCCGACATGGGCAAGGTAATGGCGCTGCTCAAGCCCAAACTGGCCGGCCGCGCCGATATGGGAAAAGTGTCGGCTTTGGTAAAGGCAAGGCTTGGAGCATGAGCGCAGCGAGAGAGCGGCACGGCCTTGTGCCCCTACCCGCACCCGCTGCGCGCACCGAGTCCGGGGCACGCAGCTTCGATATGGGCCGCGTCTCGGCACTGGTTAAATCGAAACTCTCCGCTTAAGAAGCCAGGGGTTTTCGCGCATCGCTGGATCCGTTGCCGGAATCGACTATCATTAATCCTCGATTGCCGATCCCTGATACTTGATTCCTCAATCCTTCATCCAGGATCTCCTCAACCGCGTCGATATCGTCGGGGTGGTCGAGCGTTACGTGCCGCTCAAGCGCGCCGGCGCCAACTTCGTTGCATGCTGTCCGTTTCACAGCGAAAAAACCCCGTCTTTCACGGTCAGCCAGACCAAGCAGTTCTATCACTGCTTTGGCTGCGGTGCGCACGGCACCGCGGTCGGCTTCGTGATGGAGTACACGGGCGCCGGTTTTATCGAAGCGGTGAAGGACCTCGCGCAAGGCGTCGGCATGCAGGTGCCGGAAATCAAAGGCGAGCGTCCGCGCGGCAAGACCGAGGAAGGCGACGACCTTTACGCGGTATTGCTCAAGGCCGCGCAGTATTACCGCCAGCAGCTGAAAAACGCGCCGCGCGCGATTGCATATCTCAAGCACCGCGGTCTGTCGGGTGAAATCGCCAAGCACTTCGGCATCGGTTACGCGCCCGATGGCTGGCAGAACCTGCAGGCGGCGTTTCCCGAATACAACGCCAAAGCGCTCGTCGCCGCCGGGCTCGTGATCCAGGGCGACGAGGGCAAGCGCTATGACCGCTTCCGCGACCGCATCATGTTCCCGATCGTCGATCAGCGCGGGCACATCATCGGCTTCGGCGGGCGCGTGCTCGATCAGGGCGAGCCGAAATACCTGAACTCGCCGGAAACGCCGCTGTTTGAAAAAGGCCGCGAACTCTACGGCCTGTACCAGGGGCGGCGGGCGATTCGCGACGCCGGGCGCGTGATCGTGGTCGAGGGCTATATGGACGTGGGCGCACTGGCGCAATCCGGCATCGGCTATGCGGTGGCCACGCTCGGCACCGCAACCACGCCTGCGCACGTGCAGAAACTGCTGCGCCAGAGCGAAGAAATCGTGTTCTGCTTCGATGGCGACGACGCGGGGCGCCGCGCCGCGTGGCGCGCGCTCGAGAACAGCCTTGAGCAACTGGTCGACGGCAAGCGGCTCGCGTTCCTGTTCCTGCCGCAAGGCGAGGATCCCGACACCTACGTGCGCAAGCTCGGCAAGGACGCATTCGAAGAACTGCTTGGCGATGCACTGCCGTTGTCGCAATTCCTGCTGCGCGAACTGTCGTCACGCGTCGATCTCAACACTCACGAAGGCCGCGCGCGGCTGCTGCAGGACGCAAAGCCGCTCGTCGCCCAGATCAAGGCGCGCTTTCTGGGCAGGATGATACGTCAGAACCTGGCCCAGATCGCCGGCATAACCGTGCAGGATCTGGATCGCGAATATGGAGTCAGGGAATCCCGGCCGGCGCATGCGGCCCCGCCCCGAACGGCGTCCGCACCGGTCCGAACCCCGCTACGCAAGGCTATTGAATTGCTGATGCTGCG
>JACPTJ010000571.1 GCA_016192835.1 Betaproteobacteria bacterium | reverse complement strand
CCACTGGTCGGATGATCGAGACAACCGACCATGTTGAGCAGACTGGTCTTGCCGCTGCCCGAGGGGCCGACGAAAGCGACAAAGGACTTCGCTTCAATCGCGAAATCGACACCTTTGACCGCCCGCACTTCCACTTCGCCGGCGCGATAGGTTTTAACGAGATGTTCCGCATGAATTAGTGCCATGGCTGCTCCATATCGTTGCGCGTCAAACGGTTAATGCGCCAAGGAACACATTCACTTCAGCTCCAGAGCTTTCTTGACCGCATCTTTTGCGCTGCCGCTGAATACGACCTGGCGCATGCCTTTGCCCTTCATGGTCTCGACAATTTGCGGTCCAAACCATCCGGCCACGAGAACTTTGATCCCCTTGCTCGCGAGGAAATCCAGCACGGGAGGTCCAGGGCTTTCTGCGTCCTTGTAAGGATTGTTCACCGCCTCGACGAAGGCGCCCTGCTTGTCAAAGAAAAGAAAATACGGGCTCGGTCCAGGCTGGTTGCCCACCGAAGCGGAAACGGTATTGCCGTTTGCCGCCACCGCGATCGTCGGCGATTTGCCTTGTTGTGCAAGGGCCGGTACCAACGTCGCCAGGAACAGCATCCAAAGACATGCAAAAATCAATTTTTTCATCGACGTGTTCCTTTCTATAATGAAGCGAGGCATGAGACTCGCGCCAGTCAAACCATTATTAAGTATGGCCGAAGTCACCTTCGGTCTTCTTGATCGCAATCAACCTTCGCCCTGATAATGCGACGGTTGTCTGCTCTGCACGCGTTTCTCCGAAGGTTTGGGACACGATCAACGATAAGTGTTTACGGTTTCCCGGTGATATGATCTCGATCATACGAACCTTGATTTATCGCAACTTATGGATTGGCAGGCGCTGTTGAAGCGTAAGAAACTCCTACGACTACCACTACGGTCATTGACACCCTCCCCCGCCGCGCGCCCTGGGGCTGGCTGGTGCTGGCGGTCATCCTGTGGATTGCGGCCTATGCAAACCTGACACCGTTCGCTGACGCCGTCCTCGCGCTCACCGGGCTCTCCCGCCAAACGCATCTGCGGGAAGCGCTGCATTTTTTCCTGTACGACACGCCCAAGGGCATCGAGTTAAAGCTTGAAAAGGTGGAGCAGATTCAGGACATCATGACCTATGGCGTTATGTCGACGCCGGGCGTGGTGATCGACGGCAAGGTAGTCCATGCCGGCGGGGTGCCGAGCCGTGGCGCGGTTGATTCAAATCAAGACGCGAGCGGGGTACTGGGAGGATACTTTTCCCGGGTCAATCGTGAGCCAAGGAGAAATTTAGCCATATTGGTTCCAGCCGCCCAATACCGAGCACCGAGAAGGGGATTACATTGAAGGAACTGGCGGCAGCACTGCGGGATTTGCACCGCGCCCTGACTGAACGTGTGCGCCGCGATTACGAACGTGAGCACCACGGTCTCTTGAGTCCAGGCACGTTTTTGCACCTCTTGATAAGTGATCCCCGGCTCGCATGGATCCGCCCCTTATCCGAGCTCATGGTCGATCTCGATGTCTTCTTGCAGGCCGATCCATCCCCAACCGCGGACGAGGCTGCAGCAGTGCGTGCCGAGGTCGAGCGGTTCATTGCGCCTGAACCGCGCGAAGCCTCGGAAAGCTTTGCCACATTTGCCCGGCAATATTGGGCATATCTCAGTGACGATCCGCAAATTGCCATGGCGCATGCAAGAGCCATGCAAGCTATTCAGGGTCTGCCCGAAGCAGCTTCAGTCAACGAGGCGGAGGTATTACACGAGAGGCACCGCTGGGCCGAGCTACGGCGCCATCGGCGGTAAGGTTTCTGCGATGACGCGATCCGAAACGTGGACGGTTTTCGCGTGGCCTGGCGCTGGGCAGACACGGATCGTGTGGCACTGTCAAACGTAAGAGGAGCCACCAGCTTTTCGTGCCCGCACTCGGCGCAGCGCTTGTCTCATGCAAGCACGCGCTGCTGGTGACAGCGCAAGCAGAAGTAGCGCCGATTGCAAGAGAAGGTGGGGGGTTGCTTTCGGACCCGGATAGGTGCAGAATTCTGTATCAATATTCTGTCAGGAAGCGCCCATGCCAACGATCGCGAGCAAAGACATCGTTCCAATCTCCCGCGCTCGCGCGCGCCTGACCGAGCTCGCGGAGGCCGTCTCGAAGTCCGGGCAGGAAAAGGTGTTTACCCGGAACGGCGAAAGCTATGTGGCCCTGATCACCGCCGGCCAGCTCGACGACTACCGCCGCTTCAAGGAGGCCGAACACCTGTCGATGCTAAAGGCGCTGGTCGAGACAGCCGAGGATATCGAAGCAGGGCGCGTCTATACCTGGGACACGTTCAAACCCAGGCTGGCCAGATTGCGCGCGAAGGCGAAACGCATTGCCGCCGCATGAACGCGCCACGCCGCTTGCCGGTGTGGTGACGCGGCGCTTCGAGCGCGCGTTGGAAGCGATTCTGGATCACTATGAAAGCCTGCATCACCTGCACCCCGACACCGGTTCGCGGGCGCTACGGCTGATCGATTTGGTCGAGGGAGATCTCCCCCGGATTCTGGCGGCGCATCCCGACATTGGCAGGCCCGCGCAACTGAGCCTGACCACGAGCAACTCCGAGCGGAACTGGCTCTTGCGCCTCGCCCCGCTGACCGCACGCCGCCGCTTGCAGGCGCGAGAGTGGCTGCTCGGAGAATACTGGATTCTCTACTTTCGAACTGCAAGCGCGGTGTACCTTGCGTCCGCCCGGCACGAGCGCGAGGCGGAGTACCACTGAGATGCCCCTCACGGGTCAACCGCAGGACGCGTGCGATGATCCTGCCGAGCAGCGCCGGCAGCTCTTCGCTCGTTAGCGCGGGCGAAAGTCGCGCCACTCGCAGGAGAAGGCGAATCGGTAACCCATTGCTCAAATACGTCGACCCTTTCGCGCGGCCCGGCGGCGAGCAGTTGATACCACACCCGGCTGCCGGTCTGCACGAGGCCAGTTGCCGGGATATCGTCCACATGCATCATCAATCGCGGGAACGGCAGACATTTCGGTTTTGTTATCCGGCGGTTGTTCAGGTTCAGTCGGTGCGCATGTTAGCGGCTTTCACCAGGTTCGCCCATTTGCTCGTTTCGCTGCGGATGAAGGCGGTGAATTCTTCGGGCGTGCTGGCAACCGGCTCGGCGCCCTGGCCGGTCAGCTTCTCGACGACATCCGGCGCGCGCAGGGCCTTGACGGCTTCGCTGTGCAGCCGGGCGATGGCCGGTTTGGGCGTTGCGGCCGGCGCGAGCAGGCCGTACCAGCCGCTGGCGCTGTAGCCGGGCAAGGTTTCGGCGATGGTCGGTAGTTCCGGCATCAGCGCGGAGCGTTTGGCGCTGGTGACGGCGAGGCCTTTCACCTTGCCGGACTTGATGTGCGGCGTGATGATCAGGCTGTTTTCATAACTCATGTCGACTTCGCCGGACACCAGCGCGACCAGCGCCGGCGCGCCGCCCTTGTACGGAACATGGGCGATGTCGACCTTGGCCATCAGCTTCAGCAGTTCGCCGGCGAGGTGGGTGATCGTGCCATTGCCGGAGGATGCGTAATTGAGTTTTCCGGAACCCTTTTTCGCCAGCGCCAGCAGTTCCTTGACGTTTTTCGCCGGCACCGAGGGATGGGTGACCAGGATGCTGGTCACCGACACGCTCTGGGTGATCGGCGCGAGGTCGCGCAGCGTGTCATAGCCGAGTTTCGGATTCAGGCTCCTGGCCACGGCGAGGCCGCCGATGGTGCCCATGACGATGGTGTAGCCGTCGGGGGCGGATTTCGCCACATGTTCAGTGCCGATCGCGCCGCCGGCGCCGCCGCGGTTCTCGACGACGACCTGCTGGCCGAGGCCCTCGGCCATTTTCGGTGCCATCAGCCGCGATACGACGTCGGTGGGGCCGCCCGGCGGGAAGGGCACGATCAAGCGCACGGGTTTGGCGGGATAGGCCTGGGCGCCGACCGGCAGCGCGGTCGGCAACAGCAGCAGCGGTAGAAGCAGGGCCATGTGTTTGTTCATGAGGGTTCCGCTCGCAGTAGTTGTGCGTTATTGATCGACGTGCGCCGTATGGATCATCGACGGGCGCTGTGCAAAGGTTTCGTACCAGCGGGTCATGCGGTCGTGGTCTGCCCGCCAACCGAGATCGGCGAAGCGGAAGTCAATATAGCCCAGTGCGCAGGCGATGGCGATGTGGCCGATGTTGATGGGGTCGGCGGCCAGCGTGTCAGCTTCGCGCTCCAGGGCATTCACGGCATTGCCGACCTTCAGTTCGAAACCAGCCAGCGTCTCCGGCGACTGCTGCGGCTGCGGGCGCAGGATTTCATTGCGCCACAGTATCAGGTTGTCGAGCAGGTTGTTGCCCAGTGCGTGCCGTCGCAACGCCGTCCAGCGCGCGGGCCCGGCAGCGGGAAACAGCTTAGTGCCGTCATGCAGGCTGTCGAGGTATTCACAGATCACCGTGGAATCGTAGAGCGGACTGCCGTCATCCAGGACCAGCGTCGGGATTTTGCCGGTCGGATTCACCGCCAGCAGTTCGCGGTTGGGCCTGATCATGGCAACGACGGTGCGCACACATTCGATGCGTCCGGCGAGCCCGGCCTCATGGGCAAACACCATGACCTTGCGCACGAAGGGTGAACGCGGCGACCAGAACAGCTTCATGCACCCAGCTGCTTCATGTATTGGATGACGGCTGCGGCAACGGCCGCCGGCTGTTCGGGCAGCAGCGCATGCGCGGCGTGGTCGATTCTGGCGATGGTTACGCGGTCGGCCTCCCATTGATCGCGATAGCAGTTCACGCTGTCCGGGGGTGACAGCGGATCCAGCAGCGACAGTACATCCAGCACCGGTGCCGTGCCTGCAGTCCACCATTGTGCTTTCGGTGTCGCTTCGGTGGCGGCGCGCTCCGCGTGCATGACTTCCTCGTTCCAGCCATCCAGCCAGACGCGGGCGTCGTTGCCGGGCGCGAAAAACACATGCTGCAGGTGTTTTAGCCGCACAGCTTCGGGCAAATCCATCTGGTGGCAGCGGTTGATCGAATCGCGCAGGTCCTGTGCCAGCGGCCAGGTGTGGGTGGCCGCGAGCAGCACCACCGCGCGTACCAGTTGCGGATAATCCGCGGCCATCGTGCGCGCGACAAAATTGCCGAAGGCATGGCCGGCGACCACGGTCGGTTCGCCGCCGTCATGTTCGATCACGGTCGCGATGTCCCTGGCAAAATCATGGAGCGTGATGCCGTGGAGCGGGCCGTTGCTGCCGCCGAGGCCGCGCGGCTCGGGACACAGCGCGCGATAGCCGGCAGCGGCGAGGCGCGGTGCAATATCGAAGAAATCGGAGGCGCCGCGACCGAGCGAGGGCATCATCACGATGCGCGGACCGTGCCCGAAGGCGTGGACTGCAATGCGGACTTCACCGCGATCAATCAAAAATGAAGTTGCCGGGGACATGGCGTGGAAACCTGGCGTTTGTGAGTAAAAACATATTCTACAGCCTCGCGGCAGCGCGGCCGGCTGATCTTCCATGATATTATGGAGCATCGCGCGCGATGCGCTCCGGCCTCCGCTCGTCCGGCGCTAGGCCGCCGGCGTATCTCTGTTTGGCGGCATCGAGCCGGGTGAATAAATCGAACACTCGCGGCAACATCTGCGGCGGGATGCCAATGCCGTTGTCAGCCACCTTAAGGCAGGTCATGCGGCCTGGCTGTTCGAGCGAGAGGCGAATGTAACCGCCCCTAGGAACTTGTCGGACTTGGGTCCGACAAGTTCCTTAGGGTCAACAGTCTCAAGATGCGCGTGATGATCTTGCCGAGCAGCGTCTGCAGCTTATCGCTCATTAGCGCAGGCGCGGGGTGGAATACGGGCATACCTT
>JACPTJ010000027.1 GCA_016192835.1 Betaproteobacteria bacterium | reverse complement strand
CTGTGCAAGTGGCCGGCCGCATATTCCTCGGGACTGCGCACGTCGAACAGATAGAGCGTGCGGCGCTCCATTTCCTGCGCGAACCTGGCTACCGTTGCGACATCGATGGTGCGAACGCCGAAGCGCGAGGCGACGCGCGCCGCGGCCTGTTGCGCCCGCGCGAGGCCTGGTTGCGTCGGTTGGGGCGCGAGTCGATTCTGCCCGCGAGCAAGCTCGAAGCCGGCAAGGTGCCAGCCCATGGTGCCGTCCTTGAGAGCGACCACGCGGTTGGGAATGCCGGCGTTGATCAACGACTGCGCGCCGATGATGCTGCGCGTGCGGCCGGCACAATTGACGACCACCAGCGCATCAGGTGCCTGGGCAATATCATGCACGCGATAGACGAGTTCGGCGCCCGGGCAGTCGATGCCGCCCGGAATGCTCATGTTGCGGTATTCGGCGAGCGGCCGGCTGTCGAGAATCACCACTTTTTCGCCGGCGTCCAGCCTGGCCTTGACCTCCTGCGCTGTCATGCGCGGCGTGTTTTCCGCGTGCTCGACGAATTCGCCGAATGCCTTGCTCGGCACGTTGATGCCGCTGTAAATCTCATAGCCTTGGGCCGCCCACGCATCGACGCCGCCCGCGAGCACCATCACCGCGCTGTAGCCGTGTTGCGCGAGCTTATCCGCCGCGCGCTGGGCTAACCCTTCGCCGCCATCGCAGATCACGCTGCGGGCTGAACGCCGCGGCACGAGCTGTGGCACGCGCACCTCGATGCGCGACAGGGGCACCGACGCCGCGAGCAGCAAATGGCGTTTGGCGAACACGCCTTCCTCCCGCACATCGAGCACCGCGGTTTCGGCGCCGTCGTGGAGCATGGATTTCAGCTGCTTCGCGCTGATGCTGCCGCCCGGCATGCGGTGTTGCGCAATGTCTGCAGATTTCATTGTTTTCCCCGGAAGCGAAGCGTAATTATACGGCGCAGGAAAGGCAGTGTCGCTACTTGAACAGCAACGGCACGCCGCTTGCGATCAGGATGATGCTGACGACACGGCGAAATGCGGTTTGGTTCAGATTGGTATGGATGTGGTTGCCGAGCATGACTCCCGCGAACATCAGCGGCAGCGCAACGGCACAGGCGAGCAGCGTCTCGCGGTCGAACGCACCGAGCGCGAAATAGCCGACGCCGCGCATGCTGCCGAGCACCAGCAACAGCGCCGCGATCGTAGCGCGGAAAGCGTTCTTGCCGAGCCGCTGCATGTCGAGGTAAATCGCATAGAAGACGCCCGCCATCGATCCGAACAATGTGCCGACAAAGCCGGCGAGCGCCCCGGTCAGCGGCAGCATCAGGCGCAGCGGCAACTTCCACTGGGGCAGCGGGCGCATCGTTTGCACCAGCGTATGACCGCCGTAGGCGAGCACC
This sequence comes from Betaproteobacteria bacterium, assembly GCA_016192835.1. Taxonomy (GTDB): domain Bacteria; phylum Pseudomonadota; class Gammaproteobacteria; order Burkholderiales; family SG8-41; genus PALSA-1004. Next base: position 6,820 of record JACPTJ010000027.1, on the reverse strand, counting down.
AGGGCGCCGAGACCGCGGGCGAGGGTGCGCGCGTCGACGGCATTGAAAAAATACAACCCGATCAAAGTGCCGGCGACGGTGAACGGCAGCAAGCGCAGAATTTCACGCCATTCGACGTGGCGCGCATCCCTGGCGAGTATCGAGCATGACGAGATGACGCCGAGCACGGTGACCAGCGGCACGACGATTTTCATCGGCAGCACCAGCGCGAGCAGCGGTATGGTCACCACGCCGAAGCCGGCGCTGCCGCGGATCGCGTACGACAGCACCAGCACGGCGCACAAGTAAATGAGTTCCAGCGCAGTCAGGGCGCCCATGGCACGCCGTCCAGCCTTGGTTTCAAGAACGCGAAGCGCATTGCGGAGGTTTTCGTCACCAACGGCTATCCCGGTGGTTACCGGGAAGACCGGGGCTATAAATGGTTCAGCGGTTCGTAGCCGCCGCCACCATTAATCGCTACGTTTTTTTGGCGGCGAGTCCGCCCAACAGTGCGGCAGTTGGCCGCCGGGCTGACCGGGTATGGGTGCGGGTGTGGCTGACATGACCGGTGGTAGGGGCAGAGGCGTTGTCCGCCGGCTTGGCCTCGTATGGCTTGCTGAAATCGAAACCTCCGGGTAACGGCGCCGCCGGCGGCTTGGGATGTGGCTTGGAATGGGACGGCTTGTGACCGGACGCCGGCTTGTGGGCGGACGCATGGCGCGGCGCGGCGTGGTGTCCCCCGGCGGCGCTGCCTGATTGCCTGCTGCCAGCCAGTTGCGGCAGCGGCAACCGCTCCAGCTTGGCTTTGAGTGCGCGCTCGACGTCGTCGAGCATGCGATGCTCATCGGCGCACACCAGCGAGATCGCTTCGCCGGTGCTGCCGGCGCGGCCGGTGCGGCCGATGCGGTGGATGTAGTCTTCAGCGACGTGCGGCAGTTCGTAGTTGATCACGTACGGCAATAGCTCGATGTCGAGTCCGCGCGCGGCGATGTCGGTGGCGACCAGCACGTTGACGGTGCCTTGTTTGAAGTCTTCGAGCGCCTGCATGCGTTCGCCCTGGGTGCGGTCGCTGTGAATCGCGGTGGCTGCGACGCCATCGCGCACCAGCTCGCGCGTCAGGCGGTTGGCATCGCGCTTCATGCGCACGAACACCAGCACCTGGCGCATATCGCGGGTTTTGATCAGGTGGGTGAGCAGCGCGCGTTTGCGCCCGGCCTCGACTTCGTACATCTGATGCGTGACGAGTTCGGTCGGCGCATTGCGGCGAGCGACTTCGACCATCACCGGGGCGCGCAGGATCTGTCCTGCCAGCCGCTTGATTTCATCCGAGAAGGTCGCCGAAAACATCAGATTCTGGCGCTCGCGCGGCAGAAGCGCGAGGATGCGCTTGATGTCGGGCATGAAACCCATGTCGAGCATGCGGTCGGCTTCGTCCAGCACCAGGATCTCGACGCGCGAGAGGTTGACCGTTTTCTGATGCACGTGATCGAGCAGGCGGCCGGGGGTTGCCACCAGGATCTCGACCCCGCCGCGCAGCATTTTGATCTGCGGGTCGATATCGACACCGCCAAAAACCACGGTTGAGCGCAACGCCAGGTACTTGCCATAGCCGCGCACGCTTTCTTCGACCTGGGCGGCGAGTTCGCGGGTGGGCGTGAGTATCAGCGCGCGGATCGGATGCCGTGCCGGCGACGGGCTCGCGCTTTGCTGCGGCGCCAGCATCTGCAGGATAGGCAGCGCGAATCCCGCGGTCTTGCCGGTTCCCGTTTGTGCGCAACCCATGATGTCATGGTGCGCCAGAACCGGCGGTATGGCTTTGAGTTGTATGGGCGTTGCTTCGGTGTAGCCCTGGTCTGCGATTGCACGCAGCAACTCGGGCATTAAGCCGAGTGTTTCAAACGACATTAGGGATTACTCCTGGAAACCGCTGGCCGCAGCGCGAAACCGATTCGAGTCTGCTGCCGATCGCACTCGATCGGGTTGAACTTGGCGCTGGGAGAAGCGTTACTAACCACTTGTTTTGAAATTATAACCTGCTCACGGGTAATTCGCCAGCGCGTTTTTGGACAGCGCGGATTGGAATGAGTCGCCGCAGCGATTGAGCTTGCATATCGCAGCGTCCCCACACGAGTCGTGACCGCCGGGCTTCACCTGACCCGGTTCTCGCCGGCGATGCGTCGGAAGCCGGCAGGCGTTGAAAAATCTCTAAAGATTCAACAAAATCTGGTAAATTATTGCGCAACTGGCTTAATTACCTTTTCCCGACCATGTCGTTACGCACATTTGAGGCAAGCGCAGTGTTGCTCGCGCCGAAACCCGGCGCGTTCCCGCTGATCCTGACGCTCGATACCAACGGTATCCCGCATCGCTGGATCACCTGGCAGCACGCGTGTTTTTATTACGCCAAGGACCAGATCGCGTGGACCGCGGGGGAACACGCGTTCACCGTATTCGGCGGCCGCAACCGGGCGTCCGGCGAGCGCTCGAAAATCGTCGCGAGCAGCATCATCGCGATCAAGGGCAAAGCGATGGCGATGCGCGCATTCAGCCAGGTGCCGCCGCTCAACAACCGCGAATTGTTTCACCGCGACCGCTATTTGTGCGCGTATTGCGGCCGGATTTACCCGGGTTCCAGGCTGACCCGCGATCACGTGATTCCGTTCTCGCGCAAGGGCAGGGACACCTGGATGAACGTGGTGACGGCGTGCCGTTCGTGCAACGAGAAGAAAAGCGACCGCACGCCGGAGAAGGCGCGCATGGAGCTGCTGTACCTGCCGTACGTGCCCAATCGCGCCGAATACCTGATACTGACCAACCGCCGCATTCTTGCCGACCAGATGGAGTTCCTGGCACAACACGTGCCGGCGCAAAGCCGTCTGCACCAACCGGCCCAGCAATAGCTGTTTAATGCGTGGCGTAGACGCGGCGTTTCATCTGTGCCGAGAGGGATAGTTTGCATTGCTCAACCTGGATCTCCACAGCCATTCGACCTTTTCGGATGGCACCCTGACTCCCGGCGAACTGGTTGCCCGCGCTGCGCAGCGCGGTGTTGCCGTGCTCGCGCTGACCGATCACGACGATACCGGCGGCCTGGAGGCGGCACGCGCTGCAGCCGCCGAGCACCATATCCGGCTGATCGACGGTGTCGAAATCTCCGTGACCTGGCGCGGCCAGACTGTCCATGTCGTCGGCCTCGGCATCGATCCATCCGATGCGGCACTGCAGGCCGGACTGGCGGCGACCCGGGGCGGACGGGCTGATCGCGCGGAGAAAATCATTGCCGCGCTCGAGGCGCTCGGCATCACCGGCAGCCGCGAAGGCGCGCAGCAACACGCCTCCAACCCGGAACTGATAGGACGTACCCATTTTGCGCGTTTTCTCGTCAAGCAAGGCGTCGTCAAGGACATCAAGACCGCGTTCAAGCGCTTCCTCGGCGGCGGCCAGCCGTGTTTTGTTCCGCACCAGTGGGCGACCCTGGGCGCTGCGATAAGCTGGATCAACGGCAGCGGAGGCGCCGCCGTGCTTGCGCATCCCGGCCGGTATCCGCTTGACACGGCGCAAATGCGCGAGCTGTTGGCGGAATTCCGCGATCTGGGCGGCGCGGCGATCGAGGTGGTGAGCAGCAGCCACCGGCCTCACCACTACGCGGCATTCGCAGCGCACGCACGGCAATTCGGACTCGCGGCATCCGCCGGCTCTGACTTTCATTCGCCGCAAGAGAGCTATCACGATCTGGGCGGCCTGCCCGCATTGCCATCTGGCTGCGTGCCGGTGTGGGAAAAATTTTCTCACTGATTTATCCGTGGCCCAGTTCTTTACCATTCATCCCGACAACCCGCAGCCGCGGCTGATCCGCCAGGCGGTCGAGATCATTCGCGGCGGCGGGGTGATCGTCTATCCAACCGACTCGTGCTATGCGCTGGGCTGCCACGTCGGTGACAAGGCGGCGATGGAACGCATCCGCGCCATTCGCGAAGTCGATGCACGCCATCATTTCGGGCTGCTCTGCCGCAACCTTGCCGAGGCGGCAGTGTATGCACGCATCGACGACCGGCAATTCCGGCTGATCAAGAGCGCCGGTCGCGGTGCCTACACCTTCATCCTGCACGCAACCCGCGAAGTGCCGCGCCGGCTGCTGCATCCGCGCCGCAAAACCATCGGCGTGCGCATTCCGGCGCATCGTGTCGTGCGACGCGGCGCCGCTCGACGACGCACATCAGATCCGCGCGCGCCTCGAGAGTCGTGTCGACCTGATACTCGACGCGGGCCCGTGCGGCATCGTGCCAACTACCGGGGTTGATCTGACCGCAGCGATGCCGGTCGTGACACGCGAAGGCAGGGGCAGCGCGAAGCGGCTCGGAGTAACCGGTCGAGCTTAGCGTTATCCAGAAAATCGCGGTGTTCGCGCTGCCGGTGCTCTTCGCGATCACGCTGCACGAATCGGCACACGGCTATGTCGCACGGCATTTCGGCGATATGACTGCCTACGCGGCCGGCAGAATCAGCCTCAATCCGCTGCGTCACATCGATCTGGTCGGAACCATCATCGTGCCGCTGGTCAGCCTGCTGCTCGCCGACATCCTGTTCGGCTGGGCCAAGCCGGTACCGGTGAATTTTGCCAACTTGCGCAACCCCAAACGGGACATGCTATGGGTTGCCGCCGCCGGGCCGTTCAGCAACCTGCTGATGGCGCTCGGCTGGGCGTTGGCGCTCAAGTTCGGCGCCGGGCTGGCACCGGGCAGTTCCGGCGCGGTATGGCTGGTGCTCTCCGCCGCGTGCGGTATTTTCGTCAACGTGATTCTCATGGTGTTGAACCTGCTGCCGCTGCCGCCGCTCGACGGCGGGCGTATCGCGGTGAGCCTGCTGCCGCATCGCCTCGCGTGGAAGTTTGCACAGGTCGAGCCTTATGGCTTTATGATCCTGATCGTGCTGCTGTTTACCGGCGTGTTGGGTATCATTCTGTGGCCGCTGATCAATTTATCGATATCCGGAATCGGCGCGTTGTTCGGTTTTGCGCCGGATGATCTATTCCGGTTGATCAGGGCATTGTAGAAAACAGGGGAACCGGCGTTTATGTTCGTTGATCGCGTTTTATCCGGCATGCGGCCCACGGGCGCGCTGCATCTCGGCCACTACCACGGGGTGCTCAAGAACTGGATCAGGCTGCAGCACGAGTTCGAGTGCTTTTTCTTCGTCGCCGACTGGCACGCGCTGACTACGCACTACGACACGCCGGAGATCGTCGAGCAGAACGCCTGGGACATGGTGATCGACTGGCTCGCCGCCGGCGTCGATCCGTCGCAGGCGACACTGTTCATTCAGTCGCGCGTGCCGCAGCACGCCGAGTTGCATCTGCTGCTCTCGATGATCACGCCGCTGGGCTGGCTCGAACGCGTTCCGACCTACAAGGACCAGCAGGAAAAACTGAGTGACAGGGACCTCTCGACTTACGGCTTCCTTGGCTATCCGTTGCTGCAAAGCGCCGACATCCTGATCTACCGCGCCAACCGCGTGCCGGTCGGGGACGATCAGGTGCCGCACATCGAATTCACGCGCGAAATCGCGCGCCGCTTCAATCATATCTACGGCCGCGAGCCCGGATTCGAGGCAAAAGCCGAAGCGGCGGTGAAAAAACTCGGCGCCAAGCGCGCCAAGCTCTACCGCGAGCTGCGTACCAAGTTTCTCGAGCAGGGGGAAACCGCGGCGCTCGAGGCGGCGCACGCATTGCTCGAGAAAGCGCAAAATCTCGCCCGCGGCGATCGCGAACGCCTCTTCGGTTACCTCGAAGGCGGCGGTAAGATGATCCTGACCGAACCGCAGGCGCTGCTGACCGAGGCGTCCAAAATGCCGGGGCTCGACGGCCAGAAGATGTCGAAGTCCTACGATAACACCGTCGGCTTGCGTGACGACCCCGACAACATCACGAAAAAAATCCGCACCATGCCGACCGACCCTGCGCGCGTCAAGCGCACCGATCCGGGCGATCCTGCCAAATGCCCGGTGTGGCAGCTCCATCTCGTGTATTCCGACGATACGCGCAAACAATGGGTGCAGCAGGGGTGCCGCAGCGCCGGCATCGGTTGCCTCGAATGCAAGCAGCCGGTGATCGACGCCGTGCTCTCGGAGATGAAACCGATGCGCGAGCGCGCCCAGCGTTACCTCGATGATCCGACGCTCGTCAAAAGCATCATCGCCGACGGTTGCGAAAAGGCGCAAAAGCTGGCCGAGGAAACCATGCGCGAGGTGCGCGCGGTCATGGGACTGGACTACCGTTAGATTCCGGGCGCGATAGGTTTTTCGCGTCGAATCGCGGTAAAATGCCGCATGCTGCAGCGGCCTCATTCGCCTGGTGAACCGATTAACCCGCCCAAAAGGCCGGGACCGGCCTGTGTCCGCGTTTTTCAGGTTGCTGCGTGACCGCGGCGGCCGATATCGTACCGAGCGCGCCGGTGACGCCGATCGGCAAATTCCGCGGCGAGCCGGTGCTCGAGCTGCCGCAGGATCTCTACATCCCGCCCGATGCGCTCGAGGTGTTCCTCGAGACCTTCGAGGGGCCGCTCGACCTGCTGTTGTACCTGATCCGCAAGCATAATCTCGACGTGCTCGACATCCCGATGGCGCGGCTGACCGAGCAGTATCTCGAATACGTCGAGCTGATGCGGCAGAGGAGCCTGGAGCTCGCCGGTGAGTACCTGGTGATGGCGGCGGTGCTGATCGAGATCAAATCGCGCATGCTGCTGCCGCGGCCGGCGGCGTCGGCGCAGGCGGAGCGCGACCCGCGCGCCGAGCTGATGCGCAGGCTGCTCGCCTACGAGCAGATGAAGCTTGCCGCGCAACGCCT
>JACPTJ010000570.1 GCA_016192835.1 Betaproteobacteria bacterium | reverse complement strand
GTTGACCAAGGCGCCGACGATTCGATCATAGCCCCAGTCCGGATTGTCTTCGGCCATGCGTACGATTAACTGTTCGATTTCCGGGTCGATCCGAGGTCTGCCCCGGAATCGATGCGCTTTGGAGCCATCGAATTTATGGGCGACGAGCTTACGGAACCCGCCCAGAATCGTGTCCGGGCGCGCCGCGTTGGCGACGTTTTCGAGCGCTTTGCGGCCCACTCGGTGACCGATCTGCGCAAGAGTCTTCGTCTCCGGGTCGGAAAGCCGCAAGCGGCCCTTGATCTGGGCCTTGAGGATCCGGTTTTCGGCAGCCAGGTATTCGTTGCGAAGCAATAGTTCCTGCTCCACCGTCCCGATGATGTGGGCCAGGATTCTCGGCCAATCCCTAAAATATCCCCGCCCTTCGTTGTTCAACCAAGGCTGGGATTGTACGGCTCATGGTGACCAAATCAAGTCGGGTTGGTGGGCCTATGCATGCGGACGGAAAACACCGCTGTTTCAATAGCGTTGAGTTTTTTGACCACACGGGAAACAGCGTTTCGCGCGCATCGAAAGCGGGCAGAAAATCTCGCTGTCGGTTCCCACGCAGCACCTGCAATGGGTATTCGGCGTAACGAGCCGAGAAGAAGCGTTCAAAAAGCTCGAGGGTTTCAGGCTCGACGGCGTGTTGCAGAAAATCAAATGCCCTTTCCTGCTCGTGCACGGCGAAGGCGACCAGCAGGTGCCCGGCGAGGATGCGCGTAAAGCCATCGAGGCGTGCGGCTCAAAACAGAAGGAACTCAAAATTTTCTCGCGCGAGGAAGGCGGCTACCACCACTGCCAGGTCGATAATGTCAGTATCGGCACCGCCTACATGTGGGATTGGGCCGCAGACGTGCTGCAAGCGGGACATTGAGCAGACCCGGCGCGCAGCACGACGGCACCGTTTGTCGCGAAAATTAGGCAATCGGGCGCTACCGCGGAATAACCAGGAGCAAAAACCATGGCACGCATTCCTTACATCAAGGAGCAAGAACACCCCGAGCTTGCTGAAACCATCGCGGGTATCCGCGCGCGCCGCGGCGGCGATCTGTCGCCCGTGGCGCGCATGTTGCTCAACAGCCCGCCGCTCGCGGACGGCTGGATGAAGCTCTTTACCGTGATCCGCCAGCAGACGACGTTCGGCGCGCGGCATCGCGAGTTCATCATCGCGCGCATCGCGGTGCGCAACGGCGCGCGCTACGAGTATCGCGCGCATATGCCGCATGCACTCGCCGAGGGCGTCACGCAGGCGCAGCTCGACGCGTTGCAGGACTGGCGCAAGTCGGACTTGTTCGACGCCGCGCAGCGCGCGGTGCTCGCGTACACCGACGCGATCACCGACGACATCATCGTGAGCGATGCAATTTATGCCGCCGTGCGCGCGCTGTTCGACGACCGGCAGATGGTCGAGTTGACTGCGACGATCGCGGCCTACAGCTTCGTGTCGCGGTTCCTCGTCGCACTGCAGATCGAGCCGGGGGACTGATGCCGACGATTTTCAGGATCGCCAGGATACGCGTCGATTAGCCTCAGTCTATTTTCTGCAGGCCGCTGTCCTTGATCACTTTCGCCCACTTGTCGATCTCGACGCGTATGAACGCGGCGAATTCCTCCGGCGAACTCACGACGGGCTCGTTGCCGGTGTGCGCCAGCTTTTCCTTCACCTCCGGGCTGTTCAGCGCACGCCGCGCCTCCGAGTGCAGCCGGCGCACAATGTCTGCGGACGTTCCGGCCGGCGCGTAGAAACCGTACCAGCCCGTCACGTGATAGCCGGGAACCCCCGATTCGTCGATGGTCGGCACCTCCGGAAGTTCCGCGAAACGACGCGGCCCGGTGACGGCGACGGCACGCACCTTGCCCGTCCGCGCCGGACCGACCAGCGCAGCGGTACTGGCGAAGACGAAATCGATCTGGCCGCTCATAAGCCCGATCACGGATTCTCCCGAGCCCTTGAACGGCACGTGCACCCAGCGGATGCCGGCCGTCAACTCGAACAGTAAGCCCGAGAGATGATTGATGCCGCCCGCGCCCGAGGAACCGTAGTTGAGCTGGCCCGGCCGCGCCCTTGCCAGCGCGATGAGCTGCTTGACTGTTTTGACCGGGACTGACGGATGGCTCGCGAGCATGAACTGCCCGGAAGTGAGTTGCGAGATGAAGGCGAAGTCCTTGAGCGCATCGTAGGGCAGCTTCGAGCGCAAACTGGGATTGATCGACATTTCCGGCGCCGACAGGAGCAATGTGTAGCCGTCCGGCGCTGCCCGCGCGACGAGCGCGGCGCCGATGGTGGCACCCGCTCCTGGCCGGTTTTCGACCACGAACGGGCTGCCGATCTGCTCAGTTAGCTTTTGCGCCAGAAAACGCCCGACGATGTCGGTGCCGCCGCCCGGCGAAAACGGCGCGATGATCCGCACCGGACGCGCGGGCCAGGTCTGCGCCGCGGTGGGCGCTGCGAATGGACTCGCAACCGCGATCGCCAGCGCGTACCGGATCCCGAATTCGAGCGTCATGTTTTTCTCCGGGGAATAGGAACTTCAAACGCCCTTTTTCACTATCGGCGACTATATCGCCGGCCCGACAAGCGGTCAATCGCGCGGTGTTTGGTGAAAATTCCCCACTCGCGATGACTATTTGAGCCCTACGTCGGCCCGAATCGCCTCACGCCGACGCAGTTTGACCGCTTCGC
>JACPTJ010000026.1 GCA_016192835.1 Betaproteobacteria bacterium | reverse complement strand
GCACAAAACGCACCGCGTCCCGCGTCGTGATGTGCTCGAACACGACGCGCAGCGTGGAGAATTTGCTCAACAGCGGAACCAGTATGCGGTCGATGAAAACCTTCTCCCGGTCGAAAATATCGACCTCTGGAAACGTGACCTCGCCGTGCACCAGCAGCGGCAGGTTGCAATCCGCCATCGCGGCCAGCGCGTCTTCGCACCGCGTGAGCGCGGTCACTCCTGAATCCGAATGGGTGGTGGCGCCTGCCGGATAATATTTGACGGCATGCACGATACCGCTTTGGCTGGCGCGCCGGATCTCGTCGCCGGTGGTGCGATCGGTCAGATACAGCGTCATCAACGGCGCGAATTTCATGCCTTCGGGAAGCGCCGCCAGGATGCGCGCGCGGTAGCCGAGAGCTTTGTCGGCAGTCGTCACCGGCGGCTGCAGATTCGGCATCACGATCGCGCGCGCAAAGCGCCGCGCGGTATCCGGCAGCACCGCGCGCAGGTGATTGCCATCGCGCAAATGCAGATGCCAGTCGTCGGGACGGCTGATGGTCACCTGAGTCATGATGAATAATCCGTGATTGGTCATTGGTGATTGATGATTGGTGCAAATCGGTTTTACGAATCACCAATCACGAATCACTAATCACGAATCACCGCCTTTTTCATTTCCAGCGCAAGCTGGTACAGCTCGTTGCGGCGGCCTCCGCCGATCTGCGCGGCGAGCTTGACCGCTTGCTTGAGCGGCAGCTCGCGCAGCAGAATTTCGAGCGCGCCGTGTGCAGCGCCGGCGTCCGTTGCGGCCGCCTCCGGCGCGCCTTCGACGAGCAGCACGAATTCGCCCTTGGTGCGATTGGCGTCGGCGGCGAGCCATGCCGCCGCAGTACCGAGATTGCACGTATGGATGCTCTCGAACAGCTTGGTGAGCTCGCGCGCGATCGTGACCGTGCGCCCGGCGCCGAATGCCGCGGCCATATCGGCAACGCTCGCGATGACGCGGTGCGGCGCTTCGTAGAACACCAGCAGATACGGGGAAGCCTTGAGGGCAGCCAGTTCGCGCCGGCGCGCCGCCGCCGCTTGCGGCAGGAAACCGTAGAACAGGAAATGCGGCGCCGTACTGCCGGCTGCGGCCAACGCCGCCATCGCGGCATTGGCGCCGGGCACCGGCACCACCGGATAACCGGCCTCCCGCACCCGCGCGACCGCGACCGCGCCGGGGTCAGAAATCGCCGGGGTGCCGGCATCGCTTACCAGCGCGACCGACTTGCCTTGCGCCAGCAATTGCAGGATTTTCTGCGCCGCGCGCCGCTCGTTGTGTTCGTGCAACGCGATGAGTGGCGCACTGACGCCGTAGTGCCTGAGCAGCCGCACCGTGACGCGGGTGTCCTCCGCGGCGATCGCGTCGACGCGTTTGAGCACCTCGAGCGCGCGCAGCGTGATGTCGGCGAGGTTTCCAATCGGCGTCGCGACTACATATAATGAGGGTCGCTCCACTCCCGCCTGCTCATGATGCGCTGTTCCGTTCATCGACTGGGTGCCACCCGGGTTCTGCTCTCGGCACTACTATACGGGGCTCTGATTGCATTCGCCATCGTGGATGCGCGCGACGCCGGGGCCGCCGCGAGAGAGCCCCATGTGGCGCTGATCCTGCCGCTCGCCTCGCATACGTTCAGCCGCCACGCCGACGCCGTCAGGCAAGGCTTTGTCGCCGCCGCCAGAGCGGCCGCGAAAAACGCGCCGCCGGTCCGGATTTACTCCGTCAACGAGGACACCGTCAACGTGCTCACGATTTACGAGCAGGCGGTCGAGTCGGGCGCGCAGCTCGTCGTGGGCCCGCTCACGCGCAATGGGGTCGCCGTGATCGCCGCGAGCAACCTGGTCACCGTGCCCACGCTCGCGCTCAACTCGCTCGAGCCGGGCTCGCCGCAGCCGGCGCGGCTGTATTTGTTCGGCCTGTCGGTCGAACTCGAAGCGCGCCAGGTCGCGCGCCTCGCGTTCGACGACGGCCGCCGTAACGCGTTCATACTCAGCGACGACTCGACGCTCGGTAATCGCATGCGCAAGGCATTTCTCCAGGAATTCGCGCGGTTCGGCGGGGTCACTGTCGCAGAGCTCAGCTTCAGTGCCGACCAGTCCAGCTTGAACAAGCTGCGCCAGGCGGCGAATCTCGGGGTTGCTGACATGGTTTTTCTCGCACTCGACTTCGCGCGCGCGCGCACCGTGCGACCCTACCTCGGCAACGCGCTCGCTCTCTACGCCACCTCGCAGGTCAGCGCCGGCAGGAGCGGCACGCTGGCCACGCATGATCTCAACCTGGTGCGCTTCGTCGACATGCCGTGGTTGCTGCAGGCCGACCATCCCGCGGTGATGATTTACCCGCGCCCGGAGTTGGGCGATCTGGTCGAATTCGACCGCTTGTACGCACTCGGCATCGATGCGTTTCGCATCGGCCTCGAACTGCTGCGATCGAGTCACGAGCCGGGGGTGGACGGCGTCACCGGCCGCATCCGGTTGACGCGCGATCAGCAGTTCGTGCGCGAACTCACGAGCGCGCAATATGTCGACGGCAAGACCGTCATCCTCGGCGTTCCCCGCTGATGACACTGCGCGGCCGGCACGCCGAAAACCTGGCTGCCTTATTCCTGCAACAACAGGGACTTAAGCTCGTCGCGCGCAATTATCGCTGCCGTTTCGGCGAAATCGACCTCATCGCGCGCGAGGGCAACACACTGGTGTTCGTCGAGGTGCGGATGCGCGCGAGCGACCAATTCGGCGGCGCCGCAGCCAGCATTACCGCCGGCAAGCGCCGCAAGCTGCTGCGCACGGCACGCCACTATCTCGCCGGAGCAACGCGTGCCCTGCCGTGCCGTTTCGACGCGCTGCTCGTGAGCGGCGCGGATAACTCGGTGGAGTGGCTGAAAAACGCGTTCGGGGAGTGATTTGTGAGATAATTTTCGAGTTCAATGGAACCGAAAATGGATTTGATCAACCGCATCAGCGAGAACTTTTCGGAAAGCGCGCATCTCAAACTGCAGAGCATGGACGCGCTGGCGGGACCTATTGCCGCGGCGGCCGAGCGCATGGTGCAGTGCCTCAGGCACGACGGCAAGATCATGGCGTGCGGCAATGGCGGCTCCGCCGCCGATTCGCAGCATTTCGCGGCTGAGTTGCTGAACCGCTTCGAAATGGAGCGCCCGGGGCTGGCGGCTATCGCGCTCACTACCGATACTTCGACGCTGACATCGATCGCGAATGATTACGACTACGACCAGATCTTCTCGAAGCAGGTGCGCGCGCTGGGGCAGAAAAGCGATTTGCTGGTGGCGATCTCGACCAGCGGCAACTCGAAGAACGTGCTGGCGGCGGTGCTGGCCGCGCACGAATGCGGAATGGGCGTAGTGGCGCTGACCGGCAGGAACGGCGGCAAAATGCCCGAAGTGCTGCAGGCGTCCGACATCCATATCTGCGTGCCGGCGCAAAGCACCGCGCGCATTCAGGAAGTACACTTGCTCACGCTGCATTGCCTGTGCGATGCGATTGATTGTCTGCTACTGGGAGTGGAATAACCATGCGTAATCTGCGCCTGCTTGCATTGCTCATCATCATCCCCCTGCTCCACGGCTGCGCGGCTGCGGTAATCGGCGGAGCCGGCACCGCAGTCATTGTCGGCGAGGACCGGCGCACGGTCGGCACCGTGGCCGAAGATGAAGGCATCGAACTGAAGGCGGCGAGCCGCATCCGCGAAAGGTTCAGGGACCCGCACGTTAACGTCACGAGTTACAACCGCATGGTGCTGCTGACCGGTGAAGCGCCCGATGCGGCGACCCGCAGCGAAATCGAGAAAGTCGCGCGCGCGGTCGAAAACGTGCGTGGCGTCCACAACGAAATCGCGGTCTCCGGCAATACCGCGCTGTCGGCGCGCGCCAACGATTCGTACCTGACCTCCAAAGTCAAGGCGCGTTTTATCGACCAGCAGAAATTCAACGTGCTCCATGTCAAGGTCGTGACCGAGGCCAACGTGGTTTACCTGCTCGGACTGGTCAAGCGCAAGGAAGCCGACGACGCGACCGAGATCGCGCGCACCACCGGCGGTGTGCAGAAAGTCGTGAAGCTCTTTGATTACCTGGATTAAGCCGAAGGATTAAGCACGCCGCGGCGTTCCACCTGCAGAGTGGTTTTCGTCCCCGCCTTCGAATCCAAAATCTGCGCACCGGACGAACTCGCCGCGCGCATCGCGCAGCTAGCGCGTCCGCTGGTGTTCACCAACGGCGTGTTCGACCTCCTGCATCGCGGCCATGCGAGTTATCTCGCGCAGGCGCGCGCGCTCGGCAAAAGCCTGCTCGTGGCGGTGAACAGCGATGACTCGGTGCGGCGCCTCGGCAAGGGTCCTGACCGCCCCATCAACCCGCAAGCCGATCGCATGGCGCTCATCGCTGCGCTCGAAGCGGTAAGCCTGGTGACGTGGTTCGACGACGCTACGCCGCTCGCTCTGATCCGGCTCGCGAAGCCCGAGGTGCTGGTTAAAGGCGGCGACTGGGCGCCGGAGCGTATCGTCGGCAGCATGGAGGTCAAAAGCTGGGGCGGCACCGTGCACTCGATACCGTTCATCCACGAGCGCTCGACCAGCGCCACGCTCGCTAAAATAAGACGTGACTGGTGACTGGTGATTATTGGGATTTGCG
>JACPTJ010000543.1 GCA_016192835.1 Betaproteobacteria bacterium | reverse complement strand
TTGGGCTTCATCGGCGCGCACCTGCATCATTACGGATACGGCTTGCGCCCGGATGATCGGGCGTTTTTTCCCTTTTACGCGAAGTGCGTGGAACTCGGCGTGCCGCTGCTGATACAGATGGGCCATTCAGCCGAATTGATGCCGAGCGATGTCGGCCGGCCGATCTACCTCGATGAAGTGGCGCTTTACTTTCCCGAGCTGAAAATCGTCGCGGGGCACACCGGCTGGCCCTGGTGCGAGGAGATGATCGCGATGGCCTGGAAGCATGAAAACGTCTACATCTCGACTTCCGCGCATTCACCGAAGTATTGGGACGCGAGCCTGGTGCGGTTTCTCAACAGCCGCGGCAAGGGTAAGGTCATGTTTGCCACCGATTTCCCGGTTCTCACCCAGGCACAGGCTATCGCGGAGGTCGACAAGCTCCAACTGAGGCCTGAAGCGCGCAAGGCATTGCTGCACGATACCGCCGCGAAGGTGTTTAATCTAGATTGACAAACGACTATCCGACAAGAGGACTCTATGAAACTCAAGGATCAAATAGCGATCATCACGGGGGGCGGGCGAGGAATGGGGCGCAGCCACAGTCTGCTGCTCGCTTCCGAGGGCGCAATCGTCGTTCCAGTCGACATCAATGGCCCGAATGCCCACGCCGTCGCCGAAGAAGTGCGTCAGGCCGGCGGCAAGGCGGAGTCATACGAGCTGGACATTACGAAAGGTCCCGACGTTCGCCGCGTCGTGAAGGAAGTCGGCGAGAAGTACGGCAAGATCGATATCCTCGTGAACAATGCGGGCTATGACGAGGTCAAGATCTTCAGCGAATCCGACGAGGAACACTGGGACTGGATGATCGACCTCAACTACAAGGGCCACCTGCACGTCACGCATGCGGCACTGCCTTACCTCAAGGCCGCCGGCAACGCGAAGATCGTCTATATTTCGAGTGACGCTGCACGCGTGGGTTCGACGGGCGAGGCAGTGTATGCTGGATGCAAAGCCGCGCTGATGGCGTTCGCAAAAACGCTGGCGCGCGAGGAGGCCCGCAACGGCATCCGCGTGAACGTGATCTGTCCCGGCCTCACGGAAACGCCGCAGTTCCTGGCCAACCTGGCCGACGAAAAAAAGGGCAAGATCATGCGCTCGGTGCAGAAGTGGATCCCGCTCAAGCGTTTTGGAAAGCCCGAGGAGATCGCGAAGGCCGTGCTCTTTTTTGTTTCCGACGATTCGAGCTTTATCACCGGCCAGGTGTTGAGCGTCAGTGGTGGCTTGACCATGGTATGAAGTCATGAACATCGTCGGCGACTTCCTGACGCGGTCGGTGGCGCAATACGCGGACAAGGTCGCGCTCGTAGACGGCGATCTGACGTTCACCTATCGGGAACTCGACGGCCTCGTTCGCAAGGTGGCGGCCGGTATACGCTCGCTGGGCATCGAGCCCGGCGACCGGATCTCGTATCACGGCAACAATCGATGGGAGCTGGTGGTAACACTGCTTGCCTCGATCCGGGCGGGAACCGTCCTCGTTCCTCTGAACGCCATGCTGCGTCCCGCCGAGCTGGTCCCGATATTGGCGGAAACGAAAATCCGGCTGGTGCTCACGACTTCAGAGGGCGAGGGAACGTTCGCTGAGTTGAAGGAGTCCGCGCTTTATCCGGAGTGGGTATCGTCCTACGACGACACCCACGGCCTGTTTGCCGCGTGGATCCGGGCGGAAGAGGCCAAGGGCGATCCCGCCGCGCGCGCGCCCACCGACATTGTCGCCTTGTTCTTTACTTCGGGGACCACCGGCCAACCGAAGGGCGCTCCGCTGGACCATATTTTCATCGATCACCTGGCGCATAGCTGGGTGATGGCCTGCCGTTATACCCATCACGAGATTTTTCTGGTTGCCACGCCGATGTTCTGGGTCGTGGCGCCCATCCATGTCATTCTTCCCATCGTCCTCGTGGGAGGCACCATCGTCCTGATGCGCCGGTTCGATCCCGAAAGATGCTGCAAACTGGTGAAGCAGTGGAAAGTGACTTCCTTCTTCGCGGTTCCGACCATGTACACGCTGCTGCTCGACTCCCAAGCCAGTGCATTGCCGGAGCTCGAGTCGCTGCGGGTCTGTTCGGTCGCCGGTGCGCCTATCGCGCGTGACGTGGTCGAGCGCTTCGAAAAGCTTACCGGTGCACCTCTGTTGAATATTTATGGAGCAACCGAAGCCGGCGGCATATCGCGCGATCTGCTCGGTGTGCCGCGTCGCGCCGGGTGCGCCGGACCGTGGGGCGGCACGGTGGAGGCAAAGATCGTCAACGCGGAGGGCAATCCGGTGTCTGCCGGCGTGCCGGGAGAAATTGTGGCGAGGGGATTGACCGTTATCCGCGGATACTGGAAGAGCGGAAAAGTGGACGATCAGTCCCTGCCGGACGGCTGGTTCCACACCGGAGACATCGGCGTCGTGGAGGACGGTTTCGTTCGCATACTGGATCGCGCCAAGGACATGATCATCACGGGCGGCGCGAACATTTATCCCGCCGAGGTGGAGGCGGTGCTGGCAAAGC
>JACPTJ010000542.1 GCA_016192835.1 Betaproteobacteria bacterium | reverse complement strand
TTTGTGCTGCAGGCGTTCCGCCGAGAGCTGAATCGGCGTCAGCGGGTTCTTGATTTCATGGGCCAGGCGCCGCGCGACCTCGGTCCACGCCGCGTCGCGCTGCGCCTGCAACACGTGCGTGATGTCGTCGAACACAACGACATAACCCGTGCCGCTGCCGGCGGGCAGACGCGTGCCGCGCAGCAGAAGCATCTGGTGGCCGTGCTTGCCGGTGCGTTCGATCTGTTTCTCCCATGCCGCGCCCGCGCCGCCGTGGAACCCCGCCGCGACTTCGTCCGCGAGTTCTGCGAGCGCCGGGTTGCGCTCGTGCCAGAGCTCGAGCTTGATCCCGGCAAGTTGCGCGATATCGGCGTCGAGAATGGCTGAGGCGCTGTGGTTGAACGAGCGCAGCTGCAGGGTTTCATCGAACGCAAGCACCCCGGCGGACAGGTTGTCCAGGATGCTTTGCAGGTAGGCGTGGGCATCCGCGAGTTGTGCCTGGTTACGCTCGGCCATCGCGCGTGTTTCGGCGAGTTGCTGGCGCATGGTGTTGAACGATTGCGTCAGTACGCCAAGTTCGTCGCGGCCCGGCACCGCCTCGCGCTGGCTGAAGTCCCCTTGGGCCACCGCGCGCGTGCCCTCGACCAGGAAGGAAAGCGGCGCGGACAACCGCTCGCTCAACACGAACGCCAGCGACAGCGCGGTGAGCAGCGCGAGCAGCAGCGTCAGCGTCAGCGTCAGTCCATAGAGCCGCCTCAAACCCTGGCGCGCGAGCAGCAGCTCCTGGTAATCGCGCTGCCCGGTCTGCACGGTCTCGGCATCGAACGCGAGTTGCTGCGGAACCCGCTGCAGCAGCTGCAGCACGCGCATTTCCTCCGCCAGGCTCACGACATTGACCGGCACCAGCACGCGCAGATAAAGACCTTTGTCGGGAATCGCCTCGATCGCGCGGTAACTTTGCTGCAGCCTGAGCTGGCGCAACAGCGCCCCGCCGGGAAGCTCGGGCATCAGCCCGGTGCGCTCGGCACCGGCATAAGCGATGATTTTCCCGCGCTGCGTGAACAACGTCGCCTCCTCGGCTCCGGCCTGCTCGCGCAGCGTATTGAGCAGGGCGATATGTTCGGACGCCGGCCGCGCCGCCAGCGTCACCGTCATGGCGTCGGCTTTCTTGAGCAGCTCCTTGAGCAGATTGTCGAGCGTGGTGCGTCCCAGGTTGAGGCCGCCCTCGAGCGCTTTCTCGACCCGCACGTCGAACCAGGATTCGATGCTTTTGGCGACAAACTGTACCGACACGCCGTAGACCAGCGCGCCCGGCAAAATCGCCACCAGCGCGAAGAGCCACACCAGTCGCAGCGTGAGCTTGGCGCCGAACACCCCGGCCTTGAGTTTCTGCCGCAGCGTATACAGCTGGTAGCCGAGCAACACCGTGAGGCACGCCGCGAGTCCGCCGTTGACGGCGAGCAGCAGCGGGTAATGTTGCGCGAATAACGCGGTATTGGCGGTCGCCGTCGCCAGCAGATAAAGCGTCACCGCGCCAACCACGGCGCACACGACCAGCAGGTAATTGACTGCGCGGTGGCGCAGCAGCGGGCGGATCCCCGCCATATCGAGGATCATGGCGTCACGCTCCAGCGATGCCACTCGGAACCGAAGTTCCAGTCGCGCGAGGCGAGCGCGTTCAGTTGAAACGGCTTCGGCAACTGCGACACGTCAAGCCGCATGCGCACGCCGGCGATATAGGTGTTGCCCTTGTTGAGCACGCCGGCTTCGAGCACCTGGCGCCGCCGCACGCGGGACAGAAAATCGAGTGCCTCCGACAGCGCGCTGAAATTATGAAATAACGAACCGACGCCGAGGCGATACTGGCGCGTCAGCGCATTGTATGACAGCCGGTACTGTTGCCGGGTGTCGAGGATCTTGTCGTTGAGCCAGTACCAGCGTACCCGGGTGATTTCGAATTCAAGCAGGAAATAGAGCGGAACGCCCTTGTTGAGCGCGTCCTCGAGCGTCGGGTTGAGCGCAACTCCGAAGTCGGCCTCGAGAAAATAGCCCTCTTCAGCTGCGACCAGCGCGGCGCGGTTGACATCGATGCCCTCGGCTTGCGCCGCCGGCGCCGCTGAGAGCAGCAGCACCAGCGCCGCGAGCGCAAGCAGCGGGTTACATTTTTTGCAGCAGCGCGTAATAAAACCCGTCATGCTCGTTATCCGGCAGCAGCTGGCCTTCAGGTGTCCCATCCACCGTTATCACTCCGCACAACGGCAGCAACCTGGCGTCACGATGGCGCGCCAGAAATTCCGCGACCTGCAGCGAGTTCTCTTCCTGGAAAACCGAACACGTTGTATACAGCAATTTACCACCACTGGCCAGCAGCCGCCACAGACTGCCGAGCAGGCGCCGTTGCTGTACAACGAACTGCGGGATGTCGGCTGCGCGGCGCAGCCACTTGATGTCCGGGTGGCGGCGCACCACCCCCGATGCGCTGCATGGCACATCGGCGAGTATGCGCTCGAACGGCTTGCCGTCCCACCCCGCGGCCGTGTCGTTGACATCCGCAACGAGCAGCCTCGCCTTAAGCCGCAATCGCTCGAGATTCTGCCGCACGCGCTCAAGCCGCGCGGCGTCGCTGTCAAGCGCCGTCAACTCGAGGTCCGCGATTTCCAGCAGGTGCGTGGTTTTGCCCCCGGGCGCGGCACAGGCATCGAGCACGCGCATGCCGTCCTGGACGTCGAGCAACGGCGCCGCGAGCTGTGCGGCCGCGTCCTGCACCGATACCAGGCCGTCCGCAAATCCCGGCAGCCGCTCGACCGGCAGCGCGCGCGCCAGCGTTACCGCCTCAGCGCCCACCGCGGTGGCGGCGATGCCGTGTTGCGCCAGCAGCGCGAGGTACTCGTCACGCGTGGTGCGCCGGCGGTTGACGCGCAGCGTGAACGGCGGATGCAGATTGCCTGCTTCGAGCATTGCCGCAAAATGCCGCGGATATTGCTTGCGCAGCCTGTCGATCCACCACTGCGGGTAGGAATATCGCCCGGCATCGCTGCGCGCCGCCTTGGCAAGCAAGGCTTCGCCGCGGCGCAGAAAACTGCGCAACACGGCATTGACCAGGCCGGCGGCCTGCGGCTCGCCGAGGCGCGCGACGCAACTCACGGCGTTATCGACAATGGCGTAGGGTGCTGCGCGCGTGTGCTGCAACTGATACAGTGCAACCAGCAACAGCCAGCGCAATGCCTCATCGCGTAAGGGTTTTTCCAGCAATTGTGCAAGTACCGCCTCGAGTTGCGCGCCAAAACGCAACGTGCCGTAACTCAGATCGGTGATCGCGCCACGCTGCTGCGGAGTGAGTTGCGGATGTCGCTGCCACTGTGCCGCAAGCGCCGCATTCAGATTGCGGCCGCCGACAACGGCGGCGACCGTGGCGCTGGCAAGCAGTTGGATTTCAAGCATCGATTCAAATCCCGAGGCGAGACCCCGGCGCCAGCGCAGCGCCAGCAAGGAACGCGCGAGCGGCAAGCCGCTTGGCGCCGGCTTTCTGCAGCTCGGTGACGTTGACCGCACCGGCGCCGGCCGCGACCACGATACCGCTGGCGCCGACGCCCGCCACCGTGCCCGGGGGGGCGTTTCGATGCGCCACGGGCTGCGCGCACCATATTTTGAGCGCTGCGCCGTCGAGCGTCGTGGCGGAGCCGGGCGCGGGGTTGAATGCACGGATCTGGCGGCAGATATCGACCGCGCTGCGCGACCAGTCGATCACCGCCTCGGCTTTGGCAATTTTATCGGCGTAGGTTGCAACCCCGTCGTCTTGCGCGCGGGGTGCGGGATTCTCACTGAGCGCGCGCAAAATGCACCGCGCACCGAGCGGCGCGAGTTTGTCATGCAGCGTCTGGGCGGTGTCGTCATCGTCGATCGCGATCTTCTCCTGCAACAAAATCGCTCCGGTGTCGAGACCAGCGTCCATCTGCATGATGGTTATTCCGGTCTCGCGATCCCCACTGATCAGCGCGCGCTGGATCGCCGCCGCACCGCGCCAGCGCGGCAGCAGCGAGGCGTGGATATTGAGGCAGCCGCGCG
>JACPTJ010000025.1 GCA_016192835.1 Betaproteobacteria bacterium | reverse complement strand
GAAGCTTGACGGCCTGGACATCGGCCCTGGCGCCGATCCCGAGGGTCTTGTTGAACGATACCTGATGTTCGCAAGTGATGATGTTGTCATCATGCACCGCGCAACCGCTGAGGCAAGCCGGCATCCCGGCGCAAATGAACTACCGCGAAGGCGATATCGTGTTACCGATGCCGTATCCGCGGTGGGGTAGGCTATTGTCCCTCGACATCGTGCGGGAAGTCACCCGCCGCCAGCGCAGCGTTCCCGTCACAACGGTTAACCCTCAGGGTATGCCGGAACGCAGCTGGCAACATTGACGAATTAAAACAGCCCAGCCACCTTGCCGTTGATATTGATCGAGGTCAATGAATTCACATGTCCCATTCGTGGGCCGGGGCTCTACCGGTCTCTGCGGTTCGCCCGATTCTTGTCTATTATCGCGATCAATATGAGAGTGTAGACGAGCAAACGTATCAGATAAAAAAGCGGTTCGTGTTCGCTCGAGAACGCAATGGAAACCAGCGCGGCGCGATCCGCGGCGTCGATGGCGAAGGCGATCGAAAAAAGCAGAAAGAAGCGGTCGTGCGTCAGTCGCCAAAAGCGCAGGAAGAACAATGCGGCCGTCAACGATCCCGTGGCAACGGCGCCGAGCAAGAAAGCATTTATCGCGCTCATTCGGCATCCCAGATCAAGCCATACAGCAATACCACCATCGCAATCAGCGCTGTGCCCGTTCTCAGCAAGGAAAGGTCTTCTGCCGGCAAAATCAGCTTATCGACAACCAGCAGGAAATTGTTCAACGCCAGGATTGAAAAACACAGCCCGCTCCAAAGCAGCAGCCGGTAACGTTGTCTGCCATAGGCGCGGAGCAACAGGAACGCGCACATAAGTGCGGTCAACGCACACAATCCATAAACGAGGTGAGCCATAACTATTTGTCCTTCCTCAAACGAAAAGCATCCGCAAATTGCTTGATCCGGCTCGAGGCCTTCGCATGAACCAGGTTTGTAACAGCGATGAGCTGGGTTGCATAAATCCGCGCCAAGCGATCGACCAGGACTTTCAGTTCCGGCGACGCGCAGCCGTAACGGTAAACTCCATTGTCAACCATGAGCAGACTACGCGCGCCGAGTTCTTCGAGTACGCGCTTCGCTTCATCAACGCTTATGTAAAGGCGGGCCGCAAGACTGGCGGCGTCCCATGAAATCTCAGGGTCGTGTCTTAACAACATCAGCGCCTCGATATGCGCGATGGAATCAACACGAGTGATGATAAAGTCTCGAATATCGTCCGGTATCTGAGTATCAGCCATTTTCAGCGGTCACATACGCTCGCGCGAAAAGCTACTAAAACAACCCTACGACCTTGCCTTCATCCGTCAAGTCTATTTTCTCGGCGGAAGGAACCTTGGGCAGACCCGGCATGGTCATTATATCACCGCACACCATGACCACGAATTCCGCGCCGGCGGCAAGCCGCACTTCGCGCACGTTGATCACGTGGCCGGACGGCGCGCCGCGCAATTGCGCATCGGTCGAGAACGAATACTGGGTTTTCGCCACGCACACGGGGTAGTGTCCGTAGCCATCCTCCTGCAGCTTCTTGATCTGCGCGCGCACCTTGGCATCCGCAGTGACTTCACCCGCGCCGTAGATCTTGGTCGCGATCGCCTTGATTTTTTCCCACAGCGGCAGCGCGTCCTCGTAGACGAACTTGAAGTCGGACGGAACATTTTCGATCAGA
This sequence comes from Betaproteobacteria bacterium, assembly GCA_016192835.1. Taxonomy (GTDB): domain Bacteria; phylum Pseudomonadota; class Gammaproteobacteria; order Burkholderiales; family SG8-41; genus PALSA-1004. The sequence continues at coordinate 2,623 of JACPTJ010000025.1, read as the reverse complement.
TCGACCACGGTGCGCGCGACTTCCGCGGCGCCGGCGCCGCCTTCGGCCCAGTGGCGCGCGAGGATCACCGGCGCCTCGTGGTGCGCCATTTTTTTCTTCAGCAGCTCGATCTCGGCCGGCGTGTCGAACGTGAAATTGTTGATCGACACCACGCACGGCAGCCCGTAGTGGTTGCGGATATTGTTGACGTGGCGCTCGAGGTTGGCGATGCCCTTTTCCAGCGCCGCGAGATTTTCCTTGTTGAGCTCCTTGAGATCGACGCCGCCGTGGTACTTGAGCGCGCGGATCGTCGCCACGATCACCACTGCCGACGGCCGCAGTCCCGACTTGCGGCACTTGATGTCGATGAATTTCTCGGCGCCGAGATCGGCGCCGAAACCGGCCTCGGTCACCACGTAATCGGCGAGCTTCAACGCGGTCTGGGTTGCGATCACCGAGTTGCAGCCGTGCGCGATGTTGGCGAACGGCCCGCCGTGGATGAACGCCGGGTTGTTCTCGAGCGTCTGCACCAGGTTGGGGGCCAGCGCATCCTTGAGCAGCACCGTCATCGCGCCGTGCGCCTTGAGATCCTTCGCCAGCACCGGCTTCTGGTCGCGCGTGTAGCCGATGACGATCTTGCCCATGCGTTCCTTCAGGTCCTTCAGCGACGTGGCCAGGCAGAATATCGCCATGATCTCGGAGGCGACCACGATGTCGAAGCCGTCCTGGCGCGGGTAGCCGTTGCCGGGACCGCCGAGCGCAACCGTGATGTCGCGCAACGCGCGATCGTTCATGTCGACCACGCGCTTCCAGGCGATGCGCCGCACGTCGATGCCGAGCGCGTTGCTGTGATGGATGTGGTTGTCGATCATCGCGGCGAGCAAATTGTTCGCGAGCGCGATCGCGTTGAAGTCGCCGGTGAAATGCAGGTTGATGTCCTCCATCGGCACCACCTGCGCGTAGCCGCCGCCGGCAGCCCCGCCCTTCATGCCGAACACCGGCCCCAGGCTCGGCTCGCGCAGGCAGATCACCGCTTTTTTGCCGATCTTGTTGAGCGCATCGCCGAGACCAACCGTGGTCGTGGTCTTGCCTTCACCGGCGGGCGTCGGGCTGATCGCGGTCACCAGGATCAGCTTGCCGTCTTTTTTCGCGGCCAGGCTGTCGACATATTCGAGCGATACTTTCGCCTTGTAATGGCCATAAGGCACGAGATGCTCTTCCGGAATCCCGAGTTTTTCGGCAATCCGGGTGACGCGCTGCAACTTCGCGGCTTGTGCGATTTCAATGTCCGATAGCGGCATGATGCTCCATCCTTGTTTGACCCGATTCCCGGGCGCATGCGGGCTACGAATATAGGCCGCACGCCATGGCTCGGCCTTGACCGCAGTCAATTTTACGGAATTCTGCCGCGCGCCGTCGCGGTGACCGGCCCGGCCTCGCGGGCGAGGTCAAGCTTTTTCCAGCGCCGTCATCGCCTGGCCGCCGCCGTAACTCGAGCGCGGCGTCAACTCGCCGCCGCGCATGATCTTCACCGCGCAGTACTTGAATTCGGGAATCTTGCCGAACGGATCGAGCGCCGGGTTGGTCAGCAGATTGGCCGCCGCCTCGTAAAAGCAGAACGGCACGAACACCGCGCCGCGCGGCGTGCCATCGTCGGCGCGCGCGTAAAGCGAAATGATGCCGCGCCGCGATTCCACGGTGATCACGTCGCCGGGCCTGGCGCCGATTGCATCGAGATCGAGCGGATGCATCGAGGCCACCGGCTCGGGCTCGATCGCATCGAGCACCGAGGCGCGGCGCGTGATGGCGCCGGTGTGCCAGTGCTCGAGCTGGCGGCCGGTAATCAGCACGAACGGGAACTCGCGGTCCGGCCGCTCGGCGGCGGGAATGATGTCGGCCGGGACGAATTTGGCGCGCCCAGTCGGCGTCGGAAATTTATCGATGAACACCACCGGTTGGCCGGGATCGCCCACTTTCTCGCACGGATAGGTTACGCAACTTTCCTGCTCAAGCCGCTCCCAGGTGATGCCGGCGATCGACGGCATCGCCTTGCGCATTTCGTTGAACACGTCGCGCGGCCCGCCGTAGTTCCAGTCGAGCCCGATGCGGCGCGCGATCTCCTGGATGATCCACAGGTCGGGCCGCGCCGCGCCCGGCGCATCGAGCGCCTGGCGGCCGAGCTGCACCATGCGATCGGTATTGGTCACCGTGCCGACCTTTTCGGGCCACGCGGTGGCCGGCAGGATGACGTCCGCAAACTCCGCCGTCTCGGTCAGGAAGATGTCCTGCACAACGAGGAAATCGAGCGCCTGGAGGGCTTTCCGTACTTTGTTCATGTTTGGGTCGGACAGGAACGGGTTTTCTCCCATCATCAACATCCCCTTGATGTCCCCGTGCAGCGCGGCGTGCATGATCTCCACGACCGTCAGGCCGGGCCTGGGGTCGAGCGGCACTCCCCACGCCCGCTCGAATTTCGTCCGGACCGCTAGATCATCCACTCGCTGGTAGCCGGGGAGGGCGAACGGGATCAGCCCGACGTCGGAGGCGCCCTGGACGTTGTTCTGGCCGCGCAGCGGGTGCAGACCCGTCCCGCGCCGGCCGATGTTGCCCGTCAGCAGGCACAACGAGATGAGGCATCGCGCGT
>JACPTJ010000541.1 GCA_016192835.1 Betaproteobacteria bacterium | reverse complement strand
CCGCCCGGCATCACGATTTTTCCGGTCGCGTCGATCAGCCGCCGGGTCGTGTCGCTGCCAAACGTGCCGGCCGCTGCGACGGCGGCAATCTTCCCGCCTTCGATCGCCACCTCACAGGCGGCCACACCTGCGGGCGTCACCACGCGATCGCTACGAATCACCAGATCGAGCATGCCAAAATCTCCCTTACGAAAAGCGCATCGTTACATTGCGCGGGCCGCGATCAAGGTTTGCCGTAGCGGCGCAGTTGCGCGGTCAACTCCCGGACGCTGGTCCATTGCTCGCAACGGTCTACGGCACTCTCGACCTCGGCGACACCATCCGGTTTGAGTACGGTTCCCGCGAGTTCACGGAATTTCCCGCGTATCTCCGACTCCGCGAAAGGCCGGTGAAAATCACCCCGGTGACTTTCGCACCCGTGCGTGCCGTGGCGGCCGTCCTTCAGCGTGACAGTTACGCGGGCAGGCCGCAGGCGCGGAGCGACCGCGCTCATAGCCGGGTCTTCCGTGACGTGCACGCGATGACGCAGCGAGGCGATGACGGGATCGCGCAAAGCAGCGTCGTCAAGCGCCCCGTAACCGGCGTTGCCCTTCACCACCATCACTGCCGCGGCGTGGGGCAGCGAATACTTCGACGCGAAATAATTGGGCGGATCCGGGTTGCGCATCGCCGCAGCAAACCGGTAAGTCGCGAAGTCCATGCGCTCGATGTCGCCGGGCCGCGGACGCAGCGTGGCGAGAACCTCGTGCAGGCAATCCAGCGCGGGATGGATCGGATTGCAGCAGGCGTACAGGCGGAAATAATTGCGCGTGATCTCCCACCGCGCCCCGAGTTCGTCAAGCAGGTCCTCAGGCTTGAAGCCGTCTCCCACCAGATTTGCCAGCGCTTCTTCGATGGCGTTCTCCTGCGCTTCGAATCCCGCGAGCGCCAGCTCGGGTGCCAGCGCACACGCGTATCCGCTCATGCCCCCGGCGACATTGAGCGCTGTCGCGCCGGCGACGGCATTGGTGTAGCTCGGCGTGAGCATGAGCGTGGTCGCGATGCGCATCGAGACGCTCACCCCGGCTGCGTCGAGACCCCGCAGGCGGGCGCCCGCCGCCGCCGCCGCGAGCAGCATCGCCTGGCCGTTCTGGTGCGCGAGCGGCCGGGGCGTGAATGCCATGCCCAGCCGCGCGGCGACGTCGTATCCGAGGATCAGGGCGGTAATCATCTCCCGCCCCGTGCTCCGCGCCTGCTCGCCGACGGCCAGCACGCCCGGCAGGATCTGCATCGCCGCCTGGCCGGTCACCAGGCGCAGACCCTCGCACAATTCGATCGCGCGTCCGGCGATGCCGTTCAGCAGCGCCGCGGTGCGCGGATCCTGAGCGGGCCCGCCGCGCGCGAGCACGGTAGCGCCGCTACCCGCAGTGGGGGCGAGACGCTCCCGCAACTGCTGCACCTCGGGGCGCTCCGATCCGGCGAGGATCACGCCCAGCGTGTCGAGGAAAATCAGCTTCGCATGCTGCTGCACGGGGCCGGGAATATCTTCCCAGCGGGTCTGTGCGACGAATTGCGCCAAGCCTTCGATCTGCCGCCCCATCCTTGTTCCTTCGTTTTATTCCAGCTTGATGCCAGCCTGCTGGATGATGCGGGTCCATCGGGCGACCTCGTCGCGCACGAAGCGCTCGAACTGCGCCGGTGTGTTGCCGACCGGTGCCGCCCCTAGATCCGTCGCGCGATTGCGGATGACCGGCGTTGCCATCGCTTTCGCGACCTCGGCGCTCAACTGCTCGACGATCGCGGACGGCGTGCCCGCCGGGGCCATCAGGCCGAACCAGCCGATCGCTTCATAGTTGAATCCCGACTCCATCGCGGTCGGCACGTCCGGCAGCGCCGGCGCACGCTCGCGCGTCGAAACGGCAAGCGCCCGCAACCGTCCGCCGCGCAACAGTGGCAGCACCGTTTCTATGGTGTAGAACGCCGTCATGGCCTCGCCGCTCAACACCGCGGTGACCGTCGCGCCGCCGCCCTTGTAAGGCACATGAGTGAGTTGGGTCTTGGCCACTGTATTGAACAACGCACCGGCAAGGTGCATCGCGCTGCCCGGACCGGCGGACGCATAGAGCACTTCTCCGGGTCTTGCCTGCGCAAGCGTGACGAAGCCCTGCAGATTCTTGGCCGGGAACGAGGGAATCACGGCGATCACGTGCGGAACCTGCACGACCTGCGAAACCCGCGTGAAGTCCTTGATCGCATCGTAACGGAGCTTCGGGTATAACCCCGGGCTGAAGGAGAACGAGGCCGAAGTCATCAGAAATGTATAGCCGTCGGCGGGCGACCTGGCGACGTGCTCGGTGCCCAGTGTGGATCCCGCGCCCGGGCGGTTTTCCGCGATGAACTGCTGGCCCAGCGTTTCGCTTAGACGCTGCGCCAGAATGCGCGCGAAAACATCGGTCCCGCCCCCCGGCGCGAACGGCGTCACGATGCGCACGGGCTTCTCGGGCCATTTCTGCGCCGCAACGTCTTGCGCGGCGGCCAGCCCGAGAGCAAGCGCCGCAACCATCGCGCCCGTCAGCGCGCGAACCCTCAGGGAAAAATGTTGCATCTTGATCATCGTGTTCTCCTTCAATCCGGTTTTTACTTGACGACATCTTGCATGCATGTCACGCCGAGCTCGCAGGCACTGCAGGTATGAGCGCAGAGTCGTGCTGGTAAAATACTACCATGGCCCTGTGCCCTTGGTAGTTGTCTTGTCGACCGGCGGCCACGTTTGACGCTGCGCCGGGCGCACGATAGAGTGCCGGTTGGTGAAAGATGGTGTTTGAATTTCCTATCGGCCGCCGAGTTCTATGCGTTCGCCGATGCCGTCGCCGGCCGCGTGCCTTATCCGATTCCGACGGCGCAGATGATCAATACCGTCGCCGCATTCGAGACGGTAATCGAGTCGATCGAGTCGGACGGCGTGGTGTTGCTCGACGGCTAAAGTTCTCGTCATGTTCGGCGTGAACCGCGCGTAAAGAGGTGCCGGGTGAAAATCGGGTTTGTGGGTCTGGGTGCGATGGGCATGGGTATCGTGCCGCGCCTGATCGCGGGCGGGCACACCGTTACGGGCTGGAACCGGACGCGCGCGAAGGCCGCGCCGCTCATCTAGCTCGGGATGCATTGGGCGGACAGCTCGCGGGAGGTGGCACGCGAATCGGAAATCGTGTTTTCGATCGTGACGGATGCAACCGCGGTGAGGTCCGTGGCGCTCGGAGATCAGGGCATCATCGCCGGCCTCGGGAAAGGCGGCGTGTACCT
>JACPTJ010000484.1 GCA_016192835.1 Betaproteobacteria bacterium | reverse complement strand
TATTCCGGCGTTGTGCGAAAATTGCCTGGTTTGGAAGGAGGGGAAACTTGAAAACAGTCTTGTTGGCCGCGGTTTCGTCCGCAATCGTAATGTCACCGGTACAATTTGCCGCCGCGCAATCCGAAAAGTCTCCCAGCAAGCCGATACGCTGGATCGTGCCTTTCCCACCGGGTGGCAGCGTCGACATCCTCGCACGCCTGGTCAGCGCCAGGCTCGCTGAAAATCTGGGGCAGCAGGTCCTGATCGACAATCGCAGCGGGGCATCAGGGACTATCGGAACCGAGCTGGTGGCGCGTGCCGCCCCTGACGGATATACGATAGTCTCCAACACGGTGCCGTTCGTGGCGAATACTTTTCTCTACAGCCGCGTGCCTTACGATGTGCTCAACGACTTTGTGCCGGTCTCGATCATGGCGTCGACCGCCGCCCTGATGACCGTGCATCCTTCCGTGCCGGCGCATTCGGTGCGCGAGTTGCTGCAACTGGCACGATCCCGGCCGGGCGCGCTCAATTACGGATCGGCGGGTATCGGCACAAACCCGCATATCGCCGGAGAATTGTTCAATTACCTGGGCAAGGTCAATCTGACTGTGGTGCACTATAAAGGCGGTGCTCCCGCAGTCATTGCCGGCATCGGCGGTGAAGTCAGCATTACCTTTTCGAGTGTCCTGGAGTCGGCTCCCCACGTGGCGTCCAAGCGGTTGCGCCCGCTCGGTGTCACGGGTCTGAAACGCTCCCCGGTGCTTCCGGAGGTGCCGACCATCGCGGAGGCCGCAATACCCGGCTATGAGTTCGATGGCTGGCACATCATGGTTGCGCCCAAAGGCACGCCCGGCGCGGTCGTGGCGCTGCTCAACGACAATCTGAAACGGATCCTGCGCGCCCCGGGTCAATCGCGCCAATACGAAGAACGGGGGCTGGATGTCATCGCCAGCTCCCCGGAAGAAAGCGCCGCTTACCTCAAAAGCGAAATGGCCAAGTGGGGCAAGGTGATCAAGGAACGGGGAATGCGCGCCGATTGACCAGCAAGGGGACAGACCACTAAGCCGATTGCTTCAGAAGTACGTGCACTGGTATCTCGGTATTTCGCCGGGATGGCTTGGCTTAGTGGTCTGTCCCCTTGGTTCCTCAGGCAAGGCCCTCGACGATACGCAGGTCCCTCTTCGCGCCGTTACCGAGCGCCTTCAGCGCAGCCTGATAGCCAGGGCTGTCGTGCGCAGCGATGGCTTTCTCCACGCTGTCGAACTCGATCATCACCACACGCTCCATGAGGCCCGCCTCATACGCTTTCGTGGGTACGCCGCGCACCAGAAATCGGGCGCCGGCGGCCTGCATTGCCGGTGCGGCGAGCTTGCGGTATGCCTCGACTTTTTCCGGATCGCTGACGGAGTGAAAAAAGTTGATCCAATATCCTTTGGCCATGATGAGTCTCCTTTGAAGGGCCGTGAACGGCGAGTTGAAAGATTAACAGGGACGGACCGCTAAGCCAAGCCAGCCCGGCGAAATACCGAAATGCCAGGGTGCGTGCTTCTGAAGCAATCGAGCTTGCGTTGCTTTGGTGCTTGGAATAGATTGCCCTGTAATTGACCCATAATCCCGCTCGAGACTTGCTCGGATCGCAGTCATCTTCCAGGGAGGAGGAAGCGAGCATGAACGTAAGGCCCGTTACAAGGAGCGCAAATGAAACAACGTATTGCAAGGCATGCGATGCGCGCTTTAGCGCTCGTCTTTTGCGTCGTGGCTGCGGCCAGCGCGTGGGCGCAAGTGACGCAGTGGCCCACGCGACCTGTGCGGATCATTGTGCCGTTCCCGCCGGGAGGCGGCACGATGGAAGGGGTCGTGCGGCTGCTCACGCTGGACATGCCGAAAACGCTCGGACGCCAGGTGATCATAGAGAACCGGCCCGGCGCGGGAACGATCATCGGCGTCGACCTTGCGGCCAAGTCGACCGATGGCCACACATTTGTCGGCGTCGCCAACAGCTACACCGTAAACCAGACGCTCGTGAGGAACCTGCCGTACGACACGCTGAAGGACTTGCAGCCGGTCGTGCTGCTGGCGCGCACCGCGAACGTGCTCGCCGCGCATCCGAGTGTCGCACCGGGTACGCTGAAGGACCTCATCGCGTACGCGAAAAGAAACCCGGGCAAGCTCACTTATGGCTCATTCGGCAACGGCACGACCGCTCATTTCGCGGGCGAAATGCTTAAGACGATGGCGGGAATCGAGATGATCCACGTCCCGTACAAGGGTCAGGGCCCCGCGCTCCTCGACCTCCTCGCAGGCAACATCGACATCATGTTCGGCAACCTTCCGGATTTCCTGCCGTATATCCGCGCCGGCAAACTCAAAGCTTATGGCACGACCTTCCTGCAGCGCGTGCCGCAAGCGCGCGATTTCCCAACGATCGCCGAGCAGGGCTATCGAGGATTCGAGACCGATTCGTGGTACGGCATCCTCGCGCCAGCCGCGATGAGCAAGGAAACCGTGTCGCGAATGAACGCAGAATTCAACAGCCGCCTTTCCGATCCAGCGCTACGCAAGACGCTGATCGAACGCGGCCTCGAACCGATCGGCGGCACGCAGGACCAATTCGGCGAGCACATCCGGCGCGAAATCGCGAAGTATGCGCAGATCGTGAAAGTCGCGAAAATCAAGATCGATTAAAGCGACGCTGGAACATTTTTGGCCGCCGATAAACGCCGATAAAAAACCCGTCATGCTCGCGAAAGCGGGCATCCAGGAGGTAAACAATGTCCCAAGTAGCACTTTTTCAAGCAGGCAACTACCGCTACATAAAGGCGGTTTTTCAGTACTCGGGCGGCGTTGCGGCCGAGCCTGGCTACGAGATCGAGCGCGCGCGCTTCGCAAAACCGCTGCCACTTTCAGATGCATACGCGGCAGTCGAAGCCCATCTCAAGTCGATCGGCCGCCCGACGACGGCATTTGCGGCATGCGAATTACGCACACCCGAGCCGTTCACCGATCAGGGTTTCATCGATTTCAACAAGATCTATGTGAAGACGCTCGAGCGGTGGGGCATTTACAAAGGCGGTGACGAACCCGTGAACCCCGTGGCGCGCACGAACGTGTGCCCGATGTACGACAAACCCGCAGAGCCCGTCATGTACGCGTTCTCTTATGCGGTGCCGGCACAACGCGGGAGCTCGTCGCGAGGCAGCTTTATCGTCTCCGGCGGCGGTGAGGCCAGATCGGCCGGCAGCACTTACCAGGAGCGCATCGTGAGGCCGGGAGACACTTCGCCCGAGGGCATGCGCGAAAAAGTTGGTTTTGTGCTCGCCGAAATGGAGCGGCGCCTCAAGTTGCTCGGCTTCTCGTGGGATGACGCGGTGACGACGCAAGCCTATACCGTGCAGAACATCGGTCATCTGGTAGGCGAAATGATGGCCGCGCGAGGTGCCACCCGCGGCGGCCTCGTCTGGTACTACGCGCGCCCGCCGGTGATCGGCCTCGAGTACGAGATGGACGTGCGCGGCGCTGCGCGCGAGCTTGTGTTTTAGCGCGTGGTTGGTGGCTGGTGGTTGGTGGTGTCAGCCGATCAGACGTCCCCGCGCAAAGAAGTCTCTTCGACTGGAGCGCAAACGCTGACCGTAAGAAGCGACCTGCCGGCGGTGAACGTGCGACCCGATCGTTGACCTGGATTCGCCCTTTGATTCGCGTACCGGGTTGCGGTGTCGCATGCTCGCCTGGCGCCACGCCGGACTCTCGGCGCATAACGAGGTGAGAGTGCGGGTCATTGTGCTGATCGAGGATTCGAAAGTCATCCGGCGCATCCTCGAGCACCTGCGGCTCTGGGCGCCGTGTCGTCTCATGCAAATGGTATCCGTGTTCAGATTTCCATACTAGAATAGTTTGCGCATGTTGCGTTCCAATTGACCATCCCGGAGGAGTAACACGCGATGCCGGTGTTTGACGAAGACTTCGATGTCGTGGTCGCCGGCTACGGTTTTGCCGGGGCCGCGGCGGCGATTGAAGCATCCGATCGCGGTGCGCGCGTGCTGCTGATTGAAAAAATGGCGGATCCCGGCGGCATCTCGATCTGCGCGGGTGGCGGGGTGCGGATTGCCCGCAACGCGGATGATGCTTTCGCCTACCTCAAGGCGACCAATGCCGGCACCACGCCGGAGGACATCCTGCGCGTCTTCGCTGACAATCTTCTCATCCTTGCCGACTACATCCGCGAGCTTGCCAAGGTCAGCGGCGCCACGCCCATCGTGCGCGACCGCGAAGCCAATTACCCGCTCCCCGGCGGGCATACATTTCAGTTCATCGAGATCGATTCCATTCCAGGTTTTGACCCGATCAAGGCTTATCCGCATGCGCGCGCGCGGCACAGCGGACCCAATCTTTTCAAAGTCCTGGAGGACAACATCCGCCAGCGGCCGATCGAAGTGCGCTTGTCTGCGTCGGCGCAGCGCCTCATCACGGACACGCACGGTGTCGTGACGGGAGTCACCATCGAGCATGCAGGCCGCAACAGCGCCATCAAGGCGCGGCGCGCGGTGATTCTCGCTTGCGGGGGCTTTGAAGCGAACCACGAGATGCAGCGGCAATACTGGCAGTTCTCGCCGGTGTTTTCTGCCGTGAGCCGTGGCAATACCGGCGACGGTATCCGCATGGCGCAGGCGGTCGGCGCCGATCTCTGGCACATGTGGCATTTCCACGGATCCTACGGCTTCCGCCATCCCGATCCGGACTACCCGATCGGCATTCGCATGAAGCGCCTGCCCGACTGGACGCCGGGAAGCGAGGTGCGCGACGTCAAGATGGCCTGGATTCTGCTCAGCAAGAGCGGCAAGCGCTTCATGAACGAGTACGCGCCGTACACGCAGGACACCGGGCACCGGCCGCTCGACTTCTTCGATCCAATCACGCAAAGTTTTCCGCATGTGCCGGCGCGCGTGCTGATCGACGAGGAAGGCCGCAAGCTGTATCCGCTCGCGCATGCGGTTTACAATGACCGCCACGCTAATCGCTACGAATGGAGCGAGGACAATCTCAAGGAAGTCGGGCGCGGGATGCTGCGCAAGGCGAACTCGGTTGCCGATCTCGCAGCATTGCTCAAGGTCGAACCCGGCGTGCTGCGGGAAACGCTCGATCGCTGGAACGCGCAGTGCGTCCAGCAGCGGGACGATGACTTCGGCCGGCCGGGAGTCACGATGGTGCCGATCAGGACGCCGCCGTTTTACTGCGGCGAAGTGTGGCCGCTGGTGTCCAATACCCAGGGCGGGCCGGTGCACGATGCGCGGCAGCGCGTGCTCAACCCCTACGGCGAGCCCATTCCGCGATTGTTCGAAGCGGGAGAACTCGGCAGCATCTGGGGCCATTTATATATGAGCGGCGGAAATCTCGCCGAATGCTTCATTACCGGCCGAATCGCGGGCCATGAGGCGGCTGCGGCGGCGCCTTGGGACAGCGCAGTGCGTGCCGCATCGGCTGCCGCCTGACCGCGGATGCGTTTCAAACTCACAACACGTATTTTTCCGGATAGGAGAGGGCAATGATTGCGCGTTTTGCAACTGTCGCGTGTTGTGGGCTGCTGAACACTTTCGCGCCGGTCACAACGCAGGCCCAGAGCTACCCTAACAAGCCAATCCGCATGATCATCGGTTATCCGCCGGGCGGCGGGACCGATATCGTGGCGCGTCTCGTTGCGCAACAGCTTGCCGATAGCCTCGGGCAGCAGGTCGTGGTGGACAACCGCTCCGGCGCAAACACCATGCTGGCGGCTGGGCTCGCGGCCAAAGCCGCGGCCGACGGCTACACCTTACTGTTCGCATCGGCGAGCCTTACAATTAATCCCAGTCTCTATAGCAAGGTGCCCTACGACGCCGCCCGGGATTTCGCACCGGTAACGCTGGTCGCGTCGACTCCTTTTGTGCTCGTAGTTCAGTCTTCGTTTTCCGCGCGGTCGGTGAGGGAATTGGTAACCCTCGCCAAATCGAAGCCTGGCGAGCTCATGTATTCTTCAGGGGGCAGTGGCAGCACGGGCCACCTTGCGGCGGAGCTTTTCAAGAGCACTGCGGGAGTGGAGATTCAGCATATTCCGTACAAGGGGCTGGCAGCGGCGATCACCGACTTGTTGGGCGGCCGAGTTTCGTTGACATTTGCGAGCTTGCCGTCGGTCGCCCCTCTCATCAAAGCGGGGAGGCTCAAGGCACTGGCATTGACGACTACAGAACGCCTTGCGACGTTGCCCGACCTGCCGACCATGGCCGAATCGGGTTTTTCCGGCTACGACGTCAATCAATGGTTTGGTGTGCTGGTTCCCGCCGGCACGCCAAGAGCGATCATCGTCAAGCTCAATACTGAAATTCGGCAATTTCTGAACAAGCCCGAAGTAAAAGAGCGCTTCTCGCTAGTGGGCGCTGAGCCGGTAAGCAACAGCCCGGAGCAGTTCGGCGCTTACATCAAGGCGGATCTTTCCAAGTGGGCGAAGGTGGTGAGCATGACCGGCGCACGAGTCGATTAGTGTATATTCGCCCTTCGGTTATTGCTATTCCGGTTTAATCCCGAGATCATGCAGGAAGGCCGGCAGCGTCTGCATCTGGCTTTTCAGCATCTGGCCCATCTCGATCGGATCGCCGCTCGCAGCGAGTATATTCTGCGCGTCAAGCCGTGCGATCACCGCCGGCTCGCGCATGATCCCTGTGAGCGTTGTCCTCAGTACGCGCTTGGGCTCCGGTTCCAGGTTCGCGGGCGCGAGCAATCCGAACCAGACTTCGATGACGAAGTTCCGCATGCCGATTTCGTCCATGGTCGGAACATTGGGCAACGCCTTGTCCTTATGCATGCCCGCTTGCAACATTGGAATCAGCCGGCCGTCCTTGATGAAAGGCATTGCCAGTGAGAGTGCGAGGGAATTGACCTGCACTTGTCCACCGACAGTGTCGGTCAGCGCCTGCGGTCCGCCCCGGTAAGGCACATGCGTCATCTTGATTCCCGCGGCTCGCGCGAACATTTCCGTTGCCATATGGCCTGCAGTGCCAGTGCCGGAGGAGGCGAAATTGATCGCTCCGGGCCGCGCCTTTGCCGTCTTGATGAGATCCTGAACCGTTTTGAATCCGGTGGAAGGATGCGCTACCAGCACGACCGGCACGATGCCGATCACGCCGACGGGCGTGAAATCGCGCACCGAGTCATAGGGCAGCTTGGCAAACAGCCCGGTGTTGGTGACATGGTTTACTCCCGTCATCAGCAGCGTGTAGCCATCCGGGCTGGCCCTGGAGGCCACCTGCGTGCCCGCGATGCCGCTGCCGCCCGGGCGATTGTCGAAGATGAACGGCTGGCCGAGCAGCGCGTTGAGCCGCTCGCCGACGATCCGCACCATGACGTCCGCGACAGCGCCCGCTGGATAGACCACGATCACCCTGACCGGTTTCTTTGGATACGACTGCGCGTGCGCCGGGGAGATCCACATGCAGCTAACCATGACGGCGGTAAGGATCAGCCTGACGAATTGCTTTGACATGTCTTTCCCCTTAAGAGCTTTTTGGATGACGTGCTTCTGAAGTTGGCAAACCGTTCCCGATATCGCTTCAGTAACTACGCGCCTTTCGCCGCTTGAAAGCTTTTGGCCATGGCGCTGTGGATCAGACGCCTGTCGCTGCCGATGCTCAATATCCGCACACCCTTGGCAAGCCAGCGATTGCGCTCTTGAGCCATGCCCTCGGGCGAAGTGGAAAAGAAGTTTGCGACGACGGCGACGCCTTTGTCCCGGGCCTTCGAGACAACACCTTCCAGTGCTTCCGTCACCTTGGGGTGTAGCGATTCGCCTGGATACCCCATGTCGTGCGCGAGGTCGAACGCTCCCATCATGATCGCATCGAGCATGGGCACGGAGAGGATTTCGTCGATGTTGCCGATGCCGGCAGCGCTTTCAATGAGCGCCCACACCATGATGTTCTCGTTGGACCACCGGACGAATTCACTCCAGTTGCCCGTCTGATGCCACGTTGCCCGAGTACCGGGGCAGGTTCCGCGCGAGCCACCATTATCGCCGACTTTGTAACGAGCAGCAGAGACGATGATCCTGGTCTGCGCAAGCGTCGACACATTCGGAACGACCACTCCCATTGCGCCCGAGTCGAGCGCTCGCATAATATAGCTCGGGTCGCTGTTCGGTACCCGAACCAGCGGTGTGATGCCCACGGCGTCGGCAGCGCGAATCATCTCCGCGGCACCCTCCAGATAAAACGAGCCGTGCTCGCAGTCGATGATGACGAAATCGCAGCCATTGCGTCCGGCCATCTCGACGAGCTCAGGCGAGGCCAACTGCATGATCGCGCCGATGGCAACGCCACCTTGCTGCAGGGCTTGCTTAACCCGGTTGACCCGTTGCATTTCGGCGCTATTCACGCTTCCCCCTTCAACGACGGGCTTAAACGGGTCATGCATTGGAGCAGCTTCTGGACTCGCGCAATTTGCTGTTTGACACATCGATTGCGTGAACACTGTAACCCGGATCACAAGATAAAACAATGACGCTTCCGGGTTTCCCGTGGATAGAGCTTGCTTTGCTTTGGTGCTTGGAATAGATTGCCCGGTAATTGACCGATAATCCCGCTCAAGCAAGAACGCTCGCTCTTGTCCCGTTGATTCCATACCCGAGTACACCGCCGTTGTGCCCGATCTTTTCCGGAGGAGACGCCAATGCCAAACTCGCCATCATCGATGTTGAAACCGCTCGGACTGTTGCTCGCGTTCTGCGCGTGCGCGGCCGCCGCCCAGACCTATCCCAGCAGGCAGGTGCGCATCGTGGTCCCGTTTGCCCCGGGCGGCGGAACCGACGTTGCCGCTCGCGTCCTCGCCCAGAAACTGACTGAGCGCGTGGGGCAGTCGTTCATTGTCGACAACCGTCCTGGCGCAAGCGGCATCATCGGCACGGAACTCGTGGCGAAGTCCGCGCCGGATGGCTACACGCTGCTGGTCGGCTCGCAAACCGTCATGGCGGTGGTGCCGGCGATGTACGGCAAGCTCAACTACGATACGGTGCGCGACTTCGTGCCGGTAATCCGAATCATAGACACGCCGACACTGATCGCCGTACACCCGTCACTGCCGGTGAAGTCAATCAAGGAGCTGATCGCGCTCGCCAAGGCGCGCCCCGGGCAGCTTTCGTTCGGCGGGGCGTCGGGCGGCACGCCGCACATGTTCGGGGAACTGTTCAAGACTCTTGCGCAGGTTGACCTGCTGTTCGTGCCGTACAAGGGCGAAGGGCCGGCCATCATCGACGCGATGGGCGGCCAAATCTCGATGGTATTTTCGAACCTGCCGACCGTCTTGCCGCTGGCGCAGAGCGGCAAGCTGCGCCCGCTCGCGGTCAGCAGCGCGCAACGCGTGTCCGGCGCACCCGGGATCCCGACCATCGCCGAATCCGGCTTGCCGGACTACATTGCGAACTCGTGGTTTGGTCTGTATGCGCCCGTGGCGACGCCGCGCGAAATCGTCACCAAGATCAACACCGATGCGACCAGCGCGCTCAACGCGCCGGAGGTCAAGGACCGGTTGGCGGCGCAGGGCATGTACGTGGTCGCGAATACCCCCGAGCAGTTCGCCGCTTTCCTGAAAACAGAAATCCCGCGCTGGGCCAAGGTCGTCAAGGATTCAGGCGTCAAGCCCCAGTGACTCATTCCCGGCGCGTCGGCTCGACGAACCGGAATTGCGCCGGGATTGATTTTCCTGGGAGCGGCCAGCAGAGCCGCGAGTCTTGGAAGGTGAAAGTCCTTCCGCCGTCAATTGCT
>JACPTJ010000483.1:2915-6409 GCA_016192835.1 Betaproteobacteria bacterium | reverse complement strand
GGAAGCTCAGCGCGATTACCGCGCCGGTTGCGCCGGTCGAAGTCAGCACCGGACCGGTGATGGAAAACGTTCTCACCGGCAAGGACGTCGACATCTTCAAGTTCCCCGTTCCGAAATGGCACGAGCTGGACGGGGGCCGCTACATCGGGACCGGTGGCATGGTCATCCTGAGGGACCCCGATGATGGTTGCGTGAACCTGGGATGCTACCGGGTGCAGGCGTTCGACCGCAACGTCGCGACCGTCCACATCGTGGACCGCCGCCATGGTTCGCTGATCCGCAGAAAGTACTGGGAGCGCGGCCTGCGAGTTCCGGTCGCAGTGGTGTGCGGGCAGGACCCGCTGCTGTGGTATGCGTCCACGATGGCGGTGCCGTGGGGGACCAGCGAGTACGGTTACGCCGGCGCGCTTCGCAACCGTCCGATTGAAACGGTCAAGGGCATCACGACCGGCCTGCCGATACCCGCCACCGCGGAGATCGTGCTGGAGGGCGAGATCGTTCTGCCCGGCGGCGAAGCGAGAGTCGAAGGCCCGATGGGCGAGTGGGCCGGCTACTTCGCCGGCGATGCGCTGCCCGAGCCGATCTTCGAAGTGAAGTCCATTATGCACCGGAACAACCCGATCCTCTTCGGCGCTCCCGTCAATATCGGGGCTCACGATTTCTACAACGGCGCCTGCATCATCGGCTCGGCGCTGGTCTGGAACAAGCTCGACAACCAGGTTCCCGGCATCCAGGGACTGTGGATTTCGAGCGAGGCCCGAAGCGGGGTCATGATCATCGTGTCCATCAAGCAGATGTACCCAGGACACGCCAAGCAGGTGGCCATGGCGGCCAGCGGCGGCAATGACCGGCTGAATCGCTGGGTCATCGTCGTTGACGAGGACATCGATCCGTCCAATATCGGTGAAGTACTGTGGGCACTGGGCACGCGCTGCGATCCCGCGATTGCCATCGACGTCATCGACGGCTGCTGGGGAATGCGTTCCGATCCCCTCCTGTCCCCGGAAAAACGCGCGCGGGGAGAAATCACAGCCGCCAAGGCGCTGGTCTATGCCTGCAAACCCTACCACTGGAAGGACGAGTTCCCGCCCTCTTTGCGCAGCAGCCCGGAGCTGCTGCAGCGGGTTCGCGAGAAGTTCAAGTTATGAGCGAATCGCACTGAAATAAAGTTGCTCCGCGTGCCCTGCGCCTAATGGGTAGGGTGCGCCTGCGCACCATCCGGCCATCGGTGCGCAAGCGCACCCTACACCGAAAAATTGAACGCGAAGGCCTGGTCGCGCCGGACCACGCGGCCGAATGACGGCTGCGGGAAGTGGCTCGCGCATACCAGCACCTTGCTGTCGCTGTAGCGTTCCAGGAAATTCAACCGCGTCGTCTTCGCCAGCTCAGGGTCGGCGTCCGCCCGCATGATCCACGCGGGTTCAAGGCACTGCACCGGGCTGTGGATGCAGTCGCCGGTGATGACCGCCTCGGCACCCTGCGAAGCCAAATGGATGCTGACATGACCCGGCGTGTGCCCCGGGGTAAGCTCCAGCCATACCTCGTCGTCGAGCGCAAAGTCGTTACTGACGAGCTGCGCCTGACCCGCCTCGATGACGGGCAGGACGCTGTCGACGAGGTGCGGTTGCGGGACCGTGCGGTGCAGCGCCTGCAGGGATTCCCATTCCTGGCGGCCGAAGATGTAGCGCGCGTTGGCGAACGTCGGTACCCAGCGGCCGTCGCGCAGCTGCGTGTTCCACCCGACGTGGTCCCCGTGCAGGTGCGTGCACATCACGTAATCGACGCTTTCCGGGGACACGCCCGCGGCGGCGAGACGCGGCAAAAACGTATTGAGCCTTTGCAGGTTCCAGAACGGGCGGAGCGGCCGGGGTTTGTGGTTCCCTACGCAAGTATCGATGAGTATCGTGTGACGGCGCGTGCGCACCAGAAACGCCTGGATGGACAGGACGAGGTTGCCGGAAACCGGTTCCAGTGCCTGGGGCTGCTGCAACATCCACCCCCGGTGCCGCACCCAATCATCCGGCGTGGTTCCGGGGAAAAAGCTCAACGGATCGAACTCGGCACAGATCGATTCCACGATGCGTTCGATGACGATCTGCCCAAGGATCATTTTTCGCATTCCAGAAGCCGGGTTATCTGTCCCGCATCCTCGATTTTTTCCATGCTCATCAAGGTATCGAAGATGCCGCGCACCCGCTCGGTGGAAGCGAATTCAGGCAGACCGAAGCGGAAGCATTCAAGGAACTTGGAGAACTGCTCGTCCGCGGACATCGGGTTATCGGCATGGCCTTTAGCCGTGGCCGCCGTCGCAACGTAATTCCCGTTCCTCGCCTTGATCTCGACCGTGGACGCGAGATTGACCACGGTAGTCGACGGTTCCCGAAGCGCCGGGTCCACCACCACCTTCACGCGCTTCGCGAGTTCCATGCGACGCGGATCCCTTACCGTCTCTTCCCTGAAATCGTCGAGCCCCACTTTGCCGGCCAGCAGCGCGGTTGCAACGGTATAGGCAATGCTGAACTGCGCGTCGACCTGAGGTTCGGTCCTGATTTCGAAGGGACGCCCGACGGTCTGGTAAGCGCCGTTCGATACCGATACCGTCACCTCCTCCACGTCTTCCGTTCGCAGCTGGTGCCTTTTCTGCAGCGCCAGCACATTGTGGATAACGGTATGGGTGGCTTTGCAGCACGGATACGGTTTGACGCTCAGCTCATCCCCCATGAAACGTTTACCGAGATCTTTCACCAGCGCCGCTGACGCACTATTTCTGCGTTCCACCTGGTCCCGGTCGGCGTAGAGGTTCAGCATTCCCCAATCGCCTTCGATGATTCGCGTCGGCCCGGTCAGGCCTTTTTGCGCAAGAAGCGCCGCCAGAATGCCGGATTTCGCCGCAAGCGCTACCTGGATTCTCTTGGTCATGGTGCCCTCGAGCCGGGCCTGCCGGTTGCCCGCTGACTGGCTGTACGCAATACCGAGAGCGCTCGCAGTCTTTGCCTCATCGAGAGCGAGTATTTTGCAGGCCGCGGCAGCAGCGCCGAAAACCCCCAGCGTCGCGGTTGCGTGCCAGCCCCGCAACAGCGGGATCGACACACCCATGCGGCAGGCGAGATCCACTCCGCAGATGACTGCCGTCAGTAGCGCGTCGCCCCGGACCCCGCCCAACTTCTCCGCGACCGCAAGCGCCGCGGGTACTGCGCATACATTGGCGTGGATGCCGGCGTCCTCGTGCATGTCGTCGAAATCGAGCGCATGGGCCATGAAGGAATTGCCCATCGCGGCGAGAAAAGACGGCACTTTTTCGTGCTGGCCGAGCAGCGTCGACTCGGGCCGCCCGCCGGTCTCGAGTATGACATCGAGCATGGCCTGGACGCCGGATGCCCGTATCCCCCCGACCGCCACACCCAGAGTATCGGCGAAAAGTGCTTTTTGTTTCTCGATGGTCGCCGGCGGAATGTCCTCAAAACGGCACGCGACCAAATGACGAACCAGCTGCT
>JACPTJ010000483.1:0-2879 GCA_016192835.1 Betaproteobacteria bacterium | reverse complement strand
CTCTCCCGCCCGGGCGGGAGAGGGAGTGTTCCCTCGCCCCGCTTGCGGGGAGAGGGCTAGGGTGAGGGGAAAGCTTGTCATGCACTTTCACGATTCTCAATAATTGCGATACATCATTGCAGTTCAGTTTTTGATCAGCATTCCGCCGAGTCCGCGCGGCGATAAATCGCCCCGCCGTTCGCGGCAGCGCTCGGTATTCTGCGCTATTCAGCTTTCAAGCCGATCAATTTGATCAACTTGGCATTCTGCGCGATCTCACGGTGTATATGCGCCGCAAATTGTTCCTGTGTGTTGGTCTGCGGCTCGAGGCCATCGCGATTGAACGAATCCTTCATATCGTCAGTGTTGACTACCTTGTGAATCACCTCGTTTAGCCGCGCGATGATGTCCTTGGATACGCCCGCCGGCACGAGTACACCATACCAGCCATAACGATCATAGCCACGCAGTCCCGACTCGTCGAGCGTGGGCAGCGATGGTAACAACAATGCGCGCTTTGCGCTGGTAGCCGCGAGCGGCCTGAGCTTGCCGCTCTTCGCGAAGGTCAGCGCCGTCGTAACAGCGTTGAAACTCATGTCTATATGACCCGCCGCAGTGGCGATGAGGGTTTCCGATCCGCCCTTATAGGGCACGTGCACGATGTGCACCTTGGCCATCAAATTGAAAAGTTCGCCCATGAGATGCGCCGACGAACCGACACCGAAAGACCCGTAACTGAGTTTGCCTCGTTGCAACCGTGCAAGCGAAACCAAATCCTTGATACTGCGCGCCGGCACCGACGGATGGATCACCAGCACGAACGGCGCGACCGCGACTAACGACACCGGCGCCAAGTCGCGCTCCAGGTCATACGGAAGCTTGGCGCGCAGCGCCGGCTGGATAGCGTCAGCGGCCGTCACCAGCAGAAGCGTGTAGCCGTCTGCAGGCGACGTGGCAACCCTCTCAGTTGCTATCGTACCGCCTGCACCGGTACGGTTTTCGACGATCACAGGCTGGCCCAGCTGTTCAGATAATTTCTGCCCGACCCTGCGCGCCGTAATGTCGGTCCCGCCCCCCGCAGAGAATCCTACAACAATGCGAATCGGCTTGACGGGATAATTTTGTGCAAAAGAGTCAAAAACCGACAAACTGGCGCATGCCACGATTCCCGCGAGCAACCGGGATATTTCCCGCCTTGATGACCCCATAAATTCACCCCCCGTTCTTCAAAACCCATTTTTGGTCGCGGCTGCCACGGACGCCAGGCATTCGAAACGTCGTGCGAACCCATGCGCGATCGGCACGGCAGGCATTTGTGCTATTCGACTCCGTAAAGCCTGCGCGTCATCCCCAGCAAATCCTTGGGCTGAGGAGCATATTGGCCCATATTGTCTCGGTTGATGCCCAATTTGTGCAGGTCGACCATCAGTTCCGCCATCTTGACCAGCGTTCCCTGCGAATCAAGCACGCGTATTCCACCGAGCTCCTTTATACCCCGATCAACCAGCAGCATCGCGATCGGATTGCCGGCGGTGATCAGAATGTTGGCGCCCTGCTTGGCTATCTTCTGCGCTTCAGCTTCCAGCAGGCTCACGACCGGCGCGGGGTTCTTGAAAGCAGCCGAGAGATCTTTGGGAGTGAGTTCGACCGAACCACCCGCGGTCATGCGCTCATTGAAACCATAGGCACGTGCCTTCTCATTCAGCCGATCGAGCATCACGTGGCTGTAGGTCAGGAAGGCGATCCTGGGCGCAACCAGTGACGCGACATGCAAGGCGTTTTCGACGGGAAATATGACCGGAATGCCCACGGCTTCCCGGACCTCAAGGAAGCCATAGTCCTGCATGCCGATCTGAACGAAAGCATCGTGGCCTTCACGCTCAGCTTGAATGGCGCCCTCGATGATTTGAGAGGTGTGCAGGTAGACGTCGTACTGATAAAGCCTGGTTCTCCCGCTGAAAACCCGGGTGCCGTGCAGGCTGATCTCGGTGCCCGCTCTGGCCACCCTGCGAAAATGTTTCCTGAGGCATTCCTCGTAGTCTTTCCAGATGGGATTGCTGCCCATGTCGGTGCAGCTTTGGAACCAGAGCTTCATCTTGAACCTCAGTTTTCCTGCAGGTTTAAATCCTTGACGATCTGTTTGTAGCCCTCGAACCGTTCCGTAAGTATCCGGGTATATTCCCGGCCCCCGATATGGAACCACGGCTGCCGCAGTTTCTTTACTCCCTCAATAAATTCCGGGCTCTTGATGGCGTTGGACATGGCGGTTTCGAGTTTTGACCGGATCGATTCGGGCAGCCCTTTCGGACCCCAGATGGAGCCGACGTTGAAGCTGGAGAAATCGTAGCCCACTTCCAGAATATGGGGGATTTCCGGCGCCATTTCCCAGCGTTGATCGTTCAGGACCAACAGCATTCTGAGCTTGCCCGCCTGTATCAGGGGGCCCACATCGGTCGGTCCCTGTATCGCGGCGTTGATGTGTCCCCCCATCAGGGAAGCGATCGTGTCGCTCGCGCCCTTGAACGGGACGTGAAGCCATTTAATCCCGTCTTTGCGCGCCATTCTTTCAAACACGAGATGTTGCATCGTGCCGATGCCCGCCGTTCCGTAACTGATTTTTCCCGGATTCTGTATCGCATATTCCTTGAACTCGTTCCAGTTTTTCCAGGGCGCGTCAGCGGGAACCACGAGTCCATAATGAGTCGTATAAAAGCCCACGATCTGAGTACCATCGCGAATGGGATCGAAAGGTAATTTGCGGATATTGGGGGCGATGAGAAAGAAGGAAGCGCTGCCCAGTCCGAGCGTATATCCATCGGGTTGAGCGCTGACCACGGCAGTCGCGGCAAGCTGGCTCGCGCCGCCGGGTTTGTTCTGTACGACGATAGGCTGGCCCAACT